>DATKLQ010000173.1:0-13175 GCA_035542335.1 Ignavibacteriaceae bacterium
AAATTCTTTTGGCTCGATCATACACGGCTAAGGTAAATTAACCGATATAGTTTCAGTGCCGTTAAGTTCCTCCTGAATGATAGGATGAAATTCCTTAAATAGGTAAGCTTCCACTCCATTCAACTTATCCGGCGATACTTCCCCCCAGGTGACAAATAGATCGGGGCCAAATTCCTGAACCTTTTTATCAATTCTCATTGCGGCTAATTTTTCCCGGATCAATCCTTTACCGACTTTGATAACATTTCGCTTATCTTCTCCCTGCCAAATTAAATAAACACCGGTTAAATTATCAAAATGGGTATTATCTAAATTAACCATGTTTAATCTGCAGCGCGATTGCATTAAGCATTTTATCCATTCAATTTTCATTCCGACCTTTTTAAATTCTAATTTTTCAGGTTATTGTTCCCTGTTCTTGCAGAGTTATATATTTAACTAATGATGAGTTTTATTTTTCATGAAAGAGCGGAATTTACCGTTGAAATTTCCTTTGCAATATTGCCTATGCTCCCCTCGTTATAAGTATAATTTGCAATTTCAAGGCGCGTATGGAGTGCAAGCTTTTCCATTATATTATGTATATGGCTTCTGACAGTATTTGTGGAGACATGAAGTCCTTTGGCAATTTCCTTATTGCTTAAGCCGTCGGCAACAAACTTAATTACTTCCCTTTCCCGCTTGGTCATCATAATCGCCTCTTTCAATTTAATATTTCCGGATCTTAATGCATGTTCTACTATCTGCGAAAAAAGCGAATCGGAAGTAACCCTGGGAAGGGCTTTTGTCCCCGCGGCAACGTTTTTAATCGTAATAAGAAAATCATCGAGCGTTGAATCCTTAAGTATAAATCCGGATGCGCCTGCTTTTACATACTGAACTATATCCGCCTGCACAGGTGCTAAATCAATTATAACTATGTTCGCCTTGGGGAATTCTTTCTTTACAATTTCAACTATGTCCAGGCTGCTGCGGCTGCGGAGAGCAAGATCAAGCAGGATTACATTCGGCTTTAATTCGTGAATCTTCATTATGGTGCTTTTATGATTCCCTGCTGAAGAAAATATTCTAAAATCTCCATGGCTTTTAAGAATAGCGAGTATTCCTTCCCGCAAAAGACGGTTATCTTCAATGAGTAAAAGCCTAATCTTTTTCATGGCAGATATTTCTTAAAAATACTTTCGGAAATATTCTATTTCTTCGGCATCGCATTAATGGGTTTCATTTCTTTTAATTTTGAATTATCGTCAGCTCCTCTCGGCTCCAAAGTATATTGACTATCTGCGTTCCGGGGGATTTTTCCCAGGATCATTTTATTCAATTCAGGGGAGCGTGTAAATAATTCTGCAAGCTTCATCATCTCTTCTTCGTTGTTTTTTGTTTTGTCTACCATCAGGGCAACCATATCGGCCCGCATTCCGGGATCAGAGGAAATTTTATTCATCCATTCTTCCAGCTGCTCATTCCCGGCTGTATTACTCCCTTCAATTTTATCCTGCGCAAATAATGTTAACGAAAAAAACAGAGCTAAGACAAAGATCATCCTCTTCACTGTATTCTCCTTTAATAATTTATTGGTATGGGAGGTTAACTCTTATATTCTTAAAAACCTATAGTGCAATGGGATGAAAAAGGGACTACTTTTTTTTAACAGAGCTTCAGCGGTGTTTCAGGAAAGTATAGATACTAAAATGTTTTCATCTGGAGCTTAGTTCGAGATATCCTTTATGATTTTTCTCCATTTTTTTCTCTCTTTTTGCCGCCTTTTTTTCCTTCATTGTTTTCTGCGGCTCTTTCTTGGAAGCTTTTTTTTTGATTTGCCCTTTGCTCATTTCAACTCCTTTTTTGCATAACCTTTATTTTCTAAAATTATAATTATTATTAAGCCTAACTTCTTTTAATAGCTGCTTTCGGATATCTTCCTGAAATGGAAACCGTATATTGAAAACAATATTGCAAGGGAAAAAAGCCTCGGCTTGCATGCCAGGGACCAGAAGAACAATTTCCAGTAGTATATCCTTTCCCTGCCTATCACACCAAGCCTGAACATGGATTTAAGCAGTGCAAGTATATAGTTTGAATTCAGGTGAAATATTTTTTTCTTTTTGGGTTCGTATTCCTTAATAAATTGCATTACGCGTTTATAATAATTTTCAGGAGAATAGATTTTATTAAGGATTTTTTTATAACCTTCAAGCAGCGTGTGCGGATCCATCTTCGGCACAAAGTTTATTGAGAAATCGGTATTACTGCCTGTAAAATCCTTTATCATTCTTCCCTCCTTCAGAAGTCTTTTGTGAAGCTTTGTCCCCCTTGGCGCATTTAACAAGCCGACCATTGCGGTTACTATCCCGCTTTCCTGTACAAAGTTGACAAGCTTCTCAAAAATTGAAGGAGGATCGTTATCAAAACCAACAATAAATCCGCCCTGAACTTCCAGTCCGGCATTTTGTATTTTCTTCACGCTGGAAATCATGTTCCGGCTGCTGTTCTGCTTTTTATTGCATTCCAGCAGGCTGGCTTCATGTGGCGATTCGATTCCTATAAAAACCGCTTCAAATCCGGCTTTTACCATTAAATTCATAAGCTGTTCATCATCGGCAAGATTGATGGATGCTTCGGTATTAAAGTAAAAAGGGTTTTTATGTATTTCATTCCATTCTACAATTGCAGGGAGGATTTCTTTTGTAAGCTTTCCTTTATTGCCTATGAAATTATCATCTACAAAAAAAACAGGACCCCGCCATCCGGTGGAATACAGCGCATCTAATTCCGCAATAAGCTGCCCTTTTGTTTTAGTCCGCGGCTTTCTTCCGTAAAGAACGGTAATATCGCAGAAGTCGCAGTCATAAGGACATCCTCGGGAATACTGCAGATTCATTGAAGAATAATTATTTGTCAATATCATTTCCCACAAGGGGAGAGGCGTTCCCGAAATGTCGGCCCATTCGTCCGAATTATAGCAATGCTTTGGTTTTCCTTCCTGAAGATCTTTTAAAAACTCAGGGAAAGTTATTTCCGCCTCGTTAAGAATCAGGTAGTCGACATCTTTATAATATTCGGGGCTGCTTGTGAATAAGGGCCCGCCGGCGACGATTTTAGTTTTAAACTTTTTACATTGCTCTATTACTTCATCTGCGGATTTTTTCTGGACGGACATTGCACTTAAGAATACGAAGTCCGCCCATTGAATATCCCTATCTTTAAGCTTCATGGCGTTCATATCTATTAATTTTTTATTCCATTGCGGGGGAAGCATTGATGCAACCGTTAAAAGCCCCAAGGGCGGGAAGCTTGCTTTTTTTGAAACAAACCTTAATGCATGCTTAAAGCTCCAAAATGTATCAGGGTACAATGGGTAGACAAGAAGAATATTCATTTGCTGCAGCTCCAAAAAATGAGATTATTCAGGCTGAAGTTTAGAAAAGTTCGGGAAGAAATGAATCGTTCTTAAGGATGGAAAAAGAGCTAATCCTTAAAGCGGAAATTGGTTTTGAACAATTAAAAATGAGGAAGGCTTTATTAATTTCATGCGGCACTCTAAATGCACAGGCAATCCTTTGAGCATGTGTTCACCATGCCAGCTAATCTTCTATAAGAGAGATGCTTCCCGCTGCTTTATCGAAGTCTTCGCTGGTATGAGCAAACCTTGCAATCTGAACGCGCGTATGAAGGGCAAGCTTTTCAAGAATATTATGAACATGGCTCTTTATTGTGTAGGGGGAAAGATGAAGCTGCTCTGCTATTTCCTTGTTCGTTAAACCATCAGCTATCAATTCAATAACCTGCTTCTCACGTTTTGTCATGATAACAGACTTTAAGAGCAGGGATTTTTTCGGACCTTTAATGGCATACTCTACAATCTGGGCAAAAAGAGAATCGGTGAGGTTTGGAGGCAGAACTTTATTCCCTTCCGCAACACTCCGTATTGTATGCAGAAAATCATCCACTGTTGCATCTTTAAGTATAAAACCGGAAACCCCGTTTTGAACAAATTCAAGAATATCTTCATGAACCGGAACGAGATCCATTACTATTATTTTTGTGCTCGAATAGTTTTTGGTTACGGATTTAACGACCTGCAGGCTGTTCTGAGTGCGCAGCCCTAAATCAAGCAGTGCAATATTAGGCTTTAAAGCACTTATTTTTTGAAGAATATTTTCACTCGTCCCGATCGAATCTGCTACTTTCATATCCTTCTGCTCCTTGAGCATAGCGGTAAGGCCTTCCCGTAAAAGACGGTTATCTTCTATAACAAGCAGCCGGATTTTCTTCATCTCTATAGGTGAATATTACTGTAAAATAAACATGATTAATTTAAGGCATTTTAAGGAAAAAGTATAAACCCTGTTAAAATGCCGAAGGGAACGGAGGGTTGGAAACAGATTTATGGTGAGAATTATACGGCTATTGCTTTTTCTTCTCTCTTATCAAATGTTGATTTAAGATATGCATTGGGATCATGATAAAGTGCTCCCTGAGGCAGGAAATTCCAGAGAGTTCCGAGATTTTTTTTAATTTGATCAATGTAAAATTCAGGGAGATCTTTAGTTTCCTGTTCAAAATAATTCCTGAATTTCGGGTCGGATGAAAGATTACTATAGACTTCAGTATTATATTTAATCCTTCCAAGACCTTCTGATGAAACAGCCCTGACAACATTCATCCATTTTGGAATTGCAGTCTTGTTTGCGGCGAGACGTTTAAATACCGCTTTCCATGAAAATGTATACTTCTGAAGCTTTATAACTTCATTGTAGAATTGCAGCCATGAATAGTTCTTCGGCTTTAAATTCATTGCATGGTTATTATCTAAAAATTGGAAAGGGAATGGGATAACACGGTTTTGTTTCTGGTATTCAAGATTAAGAGGAGCAGCCTGCCCGAACGAAGTCAGCAGTGAATAACCGGGGAAAGCACCGGGAGACATATCGACAAACCTTTTGGTTAATTCGAAAGGTTCTGCTCCCTCATCGGAATCAAGCCCTAGTACAAAATTCGTCTGGATATAAGGAATGTATCTTAATATCATATTAACATGTTCGGATACTTCCTTTACCTTATCCATCCCGCGCATCTGTCCTGTTTTGGATTTATTGCCAAGGTCAAACCAGGATTCAATACCCGGCAGTATAGCTTTAAATCCGTTATGCTTAAGTCTTTTAAGATGAGGTTCGGAAAGAACGGATAAGCTGCTTTCGGCGATGAAATCGATTCTGCCCGAAGGGACAACCTCTTCAATTGCATCAAGAAAATCATTGAAACGGATGCCGAAATTCGGATCATGCCACCCGACGACAGGCCGTTTATACTTTGTAAGCAGGAAGGAAAGATCCTCCTTCATCACTTGAAGATCGAGCTGCTGATAAGGTACAACCGAATCAATGCAGAAGCTGCAGGTATAAGGACATCCTAAGCTTCCGATCATTGGAACCAATTTTATGATTGGAGCTTTGCTGAGTGTTTGCTCGATAAATTTCCACCGTTCACGCACGCCGGGAAGAAAAGCAGGCTGCGATTTCGCGCTTATAAATAATCCCTGCGGCCTGTTCCGGGAACAATCCTGAAGAATATTAATAATTACCGTTTTATCAGTAAAGCCTGCAACATAATCAAAGTATTTCTGCGCATCCTGGGGGTAGCATCTAGCATGCGGTCCGCCGATTACTGTAACTGCTCCCCGCTGACGGAACAGATTGCTTAAAGCATATGCTGTTTGAGCAGATTCCGTAAATGCCCCAATAAAAACAAGATCGACTTTGTCCGGAAGCTCCTTTAGAAGATCTTCAAATCCTGTATAGCATATGTATGAAACATCGTGACCTTCTTCCTCGCACCATCCGGCTATAACCTGCGGCATTATTGAGGCGAAGTTGGCGTTCATTATACGTGCAAATAAAGCGCGTATTGGACCTTTCGCTACAAGGTCTATAATTCCTACTCGAAGCTTGCGGATAACAACTCCTGTTCTATAGGTGAGTAATAGAAAATTCGGCTTCTTGAAGCATTATAATATATCGAAGGAAGGCTCCAATTACTATCAGTCTTATAGGTTAAAAAGGGATTAATCCTAAAGGAAATAAATTCATTGCTTATCTGAAATCTTTCGCATATTTAATAAATTTAATACTATTAATTTTGTATTATATTTCTCTTTTTATTACAAAATCATGCAATTCCCAATTAATCAATTTGAACAGTATATCGAGGAGTCGATTTTACAGAAAGGTTACTCCTACTTCAAAAATGGTCATGTAAATCAGCCCGAAGAAATATCTCCTGGGATATTTGAGTCATTAGTTGAAGGATCGGAAGATTACATTGTAAGATTAGAATTAGATAAAAATATTTTAACCGGATATACCTGCACCTGTCCATACGATTTTGGACCAATATGCAAACACATTGCTGCTGTTATTTTTTATCTTCAGCAGAAGAATTTAAATCTTAAGTCGGAAAAAAAGAGAATTAGTGTCAGTAAATCAAAAAGCAAAACTCTTTCTGAACAGGTCAATGAGCTGCTTGAAATAATTTCACATGAAGATTTAAAAAGTTTTATAGGCGAGCAGTGCTTGAACAATTTATCCTTCAGGCAATCATTCCTTTTAAGCTTTAGTCATATGAACAAATTTGAATCTTTAGAGTTTTATAAGAAACAGGTAAAATCCATTTTAAATATTGCCAAAGGTAGAAAAGGCTTTATTGATTGGAGCTCTGTTCGTTCCGTTGGAAAAGCTGTCGGTGATCTGTCAAACCATGCCTACAGATATTTTGAAATTCAAAACTACAAAAGCGCTGCCTTGATCTGTTTTGCCGTGATTGAAGAGATGACTAAAGCATTACAATTTGCCGACGACAGTAATGGAGATATAGGAGGATGCATTTCCATTTCTTCTGAACTATTAAACGATATTGCCTCTGTAAAAAACCTTCCCGGAGAAATTCGAAAATTACTTTTTGATTATTGCATTGAGTCATACAATAAAGGTATATATTCCGGCTGGGATTGGCATCTCAACATGCTGAACATTGCTGCTTTGCTGATTACTACAGAAAAAGAAGCAGACAAAATTATTAAGCTTCTTGATAAACCCGGTTTGTCGAAATATGAAGAGCATCATAAGCAGCTTATAAAGCTTGATATAATATTAAAGACAAAAGGGAAAGAAGCCGCAGATGAATTTGCGGATCAGCATATTGCTAATCCGGATATAAGAAACACTATTCTCGAAACAGCATTTAATAGGAAAGAATTTGAACGTGTAATTAAAATTGCAAAAGATGGAATTAAAAATGATGTTAAGCTGCCTGGTCTGGTAATGGACTGGTATGACTGGCTTCTTAAAGCTGCTATTGCAACAGGCGATAAAACAAACACTATTAATTATGCCCGTAAGCTGTTTATTGAATCTATTCATGAAAAAAGCAGCTACTACAGAATAATGAAAGAAAATATTGATCACGATAAATGGACAGGTTTCGTAAAAGATTTAGTAAGAGATATGAGTAAAGATAAATGGGGCAGTTTTTATGAAATTGCTAAAATTTATATTAGTGAACAATGGTGGGGGAGATTACTTGAACTGTTAAAGAATAATCGATCGTTGAATGATCTTGCAAGATATGAACCTTATCTTTCAAAATTCTATCCGTCTGAACTGGCTGATTTATATATTCAGAGAATTATAGAGGAAATGAAAATTTCTTCTTCGCGTCCTAAGTATAAAGATTTATGCATGTATATCAGACGGATTAAAAAATTAGGCGAGTCAATAAAAGCTAATAATCTTATTGAAAAGTTAAAGCGGGAAAATCCGAGAAAGAAGGCACTGCTGGAGGAGTTGGAAAAGATCTGAAAAGCTCTCCCAGTTATATGTTTGCCGGGATTTATAAAACAGATGGAAAGATTGAAAAAGCTCTGTCCGCATGTGAACATATATAGGATGTTTTCGTACACTTGTTTCTATATAAACCTTATTTTTTATGAATTTTTTGAAGGCATATAATTTGGAATTATGATTTCAATTTAATATAAGGGCAATAAAGTCGGCTTTCCTCAATTGCCGAAAAATTATTTAAGCATAAGCACATGCTTTATGCGGTCAGGGAACAGGGTGGAAAAATGTCAAAACATTACTTCCTAATTATTTTCAGAAGCTTCTTAAGATTTAAAAATACTTTTCTAATAAATATAAGTATCTCGTTATTCTTATCAGCCGTTGCCGGCTTATTGGCATTCGCACGGATAACAGTACTTTATCATTCTATTAAAGCAGCAGCTGCAAACCCGGTTGAGAGTTTGAGGTATGAATAGCCCATCCCCAACACCTTCCCGACCTGTCTCGTCCTTGGCCTGCCTCGGTAGGGAAGAGATTTTAAAAGTCCTTTCCTGCCGCTGCAGTTTGGCGGAGACTTCGCCAAGATGAGTTGGAGTATCTGCCCCAGGCTGAATAGGAGAAATTATTATTTAATTTGAAATTTTCATGAATCAAAAATGAAAAACTTAATATTTACCTTGTTATTCAGCTTAATGCTGCTAAATGCAGTTCAATCTCAGACACAAAGTTCTATTGATAAATTATTTAATCGTAATTGGAATAGAACAATGCCCTATGCAACTTTAACATTCATATTTAGAAGTGATACCACTTGTAATTTTATTAATCCGGCGAATAATATTTCCATTACAGTAAAGTTTAAATTGGAAGGAAATGTCATCACTTTTCCGGCAGAGGGGTGCCCAAGCGAAGGCAGGTATAAATTCTCAACTGTTGGAAATGAGATGACTTTTCAAACGGAAAATGATTCTTGTAATGACAGGAAGGATGCAATAGAAGGAACTTGGACTACAACTGATGAAATGGCAGGTTCGATTACCTCTCAAACTTCATCTCCTAAGAAAATTTATATGGACATTGCTCATGGGCAAAAATTCTGGAATGATCCGGCAGAAATGAAAGGACAAGATGCGAATTGGATCAATCGTGTCAAATATATGACAGATCAATTCTTAAAAACCGCTTCTTCGGTAAATGCTGATTTATTTTATCTGAAAGATGAGATAAAACCTAAAGATTTATCGGAATGTGATTTGTTGTTTATTCATATACCATCTTCTAAATATACTTTCAGTGAAGTAAAAGCAATAATAGACTACTTGAAAAATGGAGGTTCTCTTTTTCTTGTAATGGATGAAGATTACTGGTCAACTCTTAAAGATGCAAATGTAAATGATATAATCGAACCGTTCGATATACAATTCGGCAATCAAAGTCCCGACACATTATTAGGCGGTATTACAAAGGCTGGTCTTATTACTGAAAAAGCTTTAAAGATAACCTATCTCGGAGGAAGAATTATCAATGGAGGCAGTCCTTTCTGTTTCAGCAGTGCAAAAGAGAAATATCCGTTTGGAGTATATAAGAAGTTAGAGAATGGCGGTAAGCTGATTGTGATGGGGGATGGAATGACTTCATTATACATGACAAGCTGGCAAGGAATAAACGGCTTCCAATGTTCTGAATTTATGCACGATGTATTTAAATGGCTCTTAAAATAAATAAATCCTCTAAATCAACATGTTTTGTAATGTAGACATAAAAATTCAGGAATGATTGGAGATTTTATTAATTTCATTTACTACAATAAGCTTCATGGTAATAAAAGCGGGAATGGACAATTCGGTGGAGGCTTTACACTATGAATAAAAGTGCAAGGCAGAAATGCCGATTCTTCCGTTACGATCGAAACATTACGGCATAAAAGAATTTGTAATGCGAGGATTCAATTTTTCGGAATTAAAAGTCAGTTGCGTAGTTGATCGGTGTTTATTCAAAATAGGAAAAAATCATGTTTAAGCACTATCTCAAACTTAGTTTTCGCAATCTAAAAAAACAGAAGCTTTATACTATCATTACAACCTTTGGATTGGCTTTAGGCTTAGCTTGTACGATGATCATTCTTTTATATGTCCAGAATGAACTGAGATTTGACCAATTTCATGTAAATAAAGATCGAATTTATCGTCTGACTGGCGGATACAAAGGTTCAGACAATCAGATTCTCCATTTTGCCAGGTGCAGTAATGCCTGGGGAGAATGGATTACGGATTTAAAGAATACTTTTCCCGAAATCCAGGATCTGGTTCGATTGACTCGAATAAATCCGATGATTGTTCAAATCGGTGATTCCAGGTTCAGGGAGAAAAATTTCTATATCACCGAACCCAGCATTTTTAATATCTTCAGTTTAAACCTTATCATGGGTGATCCCAATACAGCCTTGCAGGAACCGCATTCAATGGTTATCACTGAATCCCTTGCCAGGAAATATTTCGGGACTACCAATCCGATGGGTCAATCGATTATCACTCTTGATGGAGATAAAACCATAGAATACAAAATTACAGGCATGATGCAAGACTTTCCACCTACGAGCCATATTGATATCAATATGCTGGTTTCTTTTTCAGACCCCAATCATAAAAGTGACTGGGCTTATATTTATTTGTTACTTAAAGATCATGCGCAAATTTCCAATTGGGATACAAGAATAACGCCGTTTATAAAAAAGAATTTTGGTGATTGGGCGGCTCAGCATAGTTTCTTTCACATTCAACGATTAACAGATATTCATTTACATTCTCAATTGGATCGTGAATTAAAACCAAATGGGAGCATTGCTGCTGTTTATACCCTCTTCATAGTCGCTTTTTTAATTATCATCATTGCTTGTATAAATTACATTAATTTAACCACTGTCCGTTCGGAAAAACGGGCCAAAGAAATCGGAATTCATAAGATCATCGGTTCTCAACGCAGCCAACTAATCTTTTATTTATTATGTGAGACCATGGTTGTCACTTTCTGTGCTTTTGCTTTGTCGATACTTTTCATTCAACTTGCTCTGCCCTGGATTAATACCGTTTCTGGTCAATCTCTTCAATTGGACTACTTGCATAATTGGCCTATCGTATTTGCTTTCATTGGTGTTGCAGTATTGACTGGTCTAATATCCGGTATCTTCCCTGCATGGATGCTTTCAAAATCTCAACCCGTTGTTATTTTGAAACATAATAAGATTCCAAAACGCTGGTTATTTTTTCATGATTTCTCATTTAGAAAAATTCTGGTTATTATCCAATTTTCCGTATCTATTATCCTTATTATTGCTTCAATCCTTCTTAAACAACAAATGTTGTATCTGAAAAACAAAGATTTGGGATTCAGTAAGGGTCAGGTGATATCCCTCGGAAAGGACATCCCTTTTTTTGTGAAATCCAAGTATGAGGTACTTAAAAATGCTCTATCACAGGTGAATGGAGTTATCGGTGTTACAGCCAGTATGGATGAACCGGCTTATGAAATAAAAGATGGTGGTCAATCTTATGTGGAAGGGAAATATGAAGGCATTGATCGAGCCTTTCTTTACATTTTATCTGTTGATCAAAACTATATTCCGACGATGAATATTCAATTCCTTTGTGGAAATAATTTTATCGATCAAAGTTACGATTATAATAATTTAAATGTGGAATCAAATAGAATAATCCAAAATATTCAAAATGCCAAACGTACATATATCCTGAATGAAACAGCAGTAAAATCAATCGGGTGGCAGAATTCACAGGACGCGATAGGTAAACAAATTAACTGGCAGAATAGTGCATTTAAGCTTCAAACTGGTCCCATCGTAGGCGTCGTTAAAGATTTTAATATTTCAACTCTTCATAAAAAAGTGATCCCTATTGTTATGGTATATGAGCCTGTTTTCTTAGGAAGTATTCTCGTTAAGCTGCATCCGGAAAATATTCAGGCTACAATTAAGAAAGTTCAGAAAACCTGGGAGAATATGTTTCCTCAATATCCATTCGAATTTTCTTTTTTAGATGATCTTTTTGCTCAGCTATATCAGGCAGAAAATCAATTTGATAAGATTACAACGATTTTTACAATCATTGCTATTATTATTGCCTGCCTGGGATTATATGCTTTGTCAGCTTTTTCGGTTGAACAACGGACTAAAGAGATGAGCATTCGGAAAATATTAGGTGCATCTATTCCTGAGATTTTTTTATTGTTTAACCGGGATTTTACAAAATGTGTTTTAATAGCCAATATTATTGCCTGGCCTGTCATTTACTATGCCATGAATAAATGGCTTCAAAATTTTGCTTATCGAATTGAGATTGCCTGGTGGGTATTTATTCTGTCTGGAGGAATTGCAATACTAATTGCTCTAATCACTGTAAGTTATCAAGCGGTTAAAGTAGCTTTGGCAAATCCGGTGGAGAGTTTACGATATGAGTGATACTGATTTAAAATCAAATCTATAAAAAAGTACAAACAATGAGAAAACTATTCATCTTTTTGATCTTAATGATCCCAATATTCCTTTTTGGACAAAAAGATACTGCTCAACTTTATGAACCATCATTGATAAAAGAGGATATCGATACATTGATTTCTAAGATGAAGGATTACCATCCCACATTTTTAAATTATTATCTCGAAAATAATATCCAGAATAAAATTGACAGCATAAAGAAGACAATTAATAAACCAATGTCCTCATTGGATCTATTCAGAACTATGCAGCCGGTTATTTCAATAGACGGACATACAACTCTAAATTATAATGGCGAAGTATATCCTAAAGTGGATAATCCACTATTACCCTTTAATATTGTTATTTACAACAGCATGATGTATGTAAAAGAAACTCTTTCTAGTAATAAATTAATTTCAAAAGGGATGGTTATTGAGAAGATAAATGGTGTCCCTGCAAGCAGCATAATTAAAAACCTGACCAGATATGTTCCTGGAGAAAAAGAATCTTATAAGACCAAATCGCTTGAAAAAGATTTTCATACTTTTTATGCACTTGTCTACGGAGCTTTTACCGAATTTACTCTTACAATTAACGGGACAGAATACGAAGTTAACGGCGCAAAATGGAGTGATTTTCATGAACCTTCAAAACCAAAATTTGATTTGCGTTTTTATGATAATGATATAGCTTATATCGACAAAAGAAGCTTTAGTCCTCCAAAGGATTTCCTTCATTTTATTGATTCTGCATTTAATGCACTAAACGAAAAACGAATCAAATATTTGATTATAGATAATCTCCAAGGCGGCGGAATGACCGACCTTGCAGATTCATTGATGAATTAT
>DATKLQ010000174.1:0-12822 GCA_035542335.1 Ignavibacteriaceae bacterium
AATAAGATTAAGATTGTAAAAAGGAGTGATAGTAACGCTTAATAGGGATCAATAAACCAGGCTGTACTTTGCCCACACGCCCAAAGAAATTCCGACTTTTTCGACTTTGGAAACCTTAATATTTTTTTGGTACACATCATAGTCGGCTTGAATAATTTTATCGAGCAGCTTGCGGTAGATATGCTGCATTGCCCTTGCGGCAAACATCCCCCCTTTATCTTCGAGGTTTAAGTTCCCTGTTGCTCTATCAAAATATTCTTTCGCCCTCTCAGCTTCAAACTGCATCAGCCCTATAAAGTTTTCATTATAATTTTGGGATAATATATCCTGCTCCGTATAATTAAATTTTATTAAATCCTTCTGAGGAAGATAAATTCTTCCTCTCTGCGAATCCTTTTTAACATCACGGAGAATATTTGTCAGCTGAAGAGCGATTCCCAAGTTAACTGCAAAGTCTTTTGTCGATTTGTGCTTGTATCCGAATATCTCGATGCACATTAGTCCCACAGTGGAAGCCACACGGTAGCAGTAGAGCTGCAGATCGTCGAAAGTCAAATACCTGTTCCTCTGCAAATCCATTTCCATCCCTTTAAGCAGCTCAAAGAAAGGTTCATAAGGAATATTAAATTTCTGAATGGTTCTGCCGAGCTTATTTAACAAAGTATAATCGGAATTTCCGGAAAAAGCTTTTTCAAGCTCAACGCGCCACTTGCGGAGCTTTTCATACTTCAGCTCATCGGACAAATTCCCCTCGTCTATTATGTCGTCGGTTTCACGGCAGAATGCATAAACCGTATTCATTGCATCTCTTTTATCCGTCGGCAGGAGGTTAAATGCATAATAGAAGCTGCTCCTGCTTTTACGAGCTATATTTTTAGCCTGGTCCGTCATATTGTTAAAGATTTCATGAACAAAACGAAAAAATCTTTTTTGCTTAAGTTTGGTCTTTCCCTGAAAATATTATAATTATTATTTTCTATTTTTTTAAGAACAGCTTCCCCGCCGAGAATTGTCCATTTTATTTCGAGCTTTAATCTTCCGCTTAAGTAATTTATAAGCTCTTTTCCTTCATCAAATAATTTCCGGGTTCTTCTTATATTAAATTCCAAAAGTTTACTCAAATTAAGATTATTTTGATTTAAGTCAAATACTTTTTCTTCTATTTCGAAAAGCTTCATTTCGTCCAAGGGATAATAAATTCTTCCTTTTTCATAATCAATTAATGTATCCTGGTAGAAATTTGTAAGCTGCAGCGCGGTACAAATCTTATCCGATAACAGAAATGCCTTTTCATTTCGTATGCCATAAAGCTCCAAAACTAGCCTTCCGACAGGATTAGCCGAATTTCTGCAGTAATCTAATAAATCATCGAAATTTTTGTATCTTTTTTTACATACATCCTGCTTAAAAGCGGTTAGAAGGTTAAAAAAATATTCAGAAGTGAGATTTTTATCTTCTATTGTATGATATAAAGCCTCTTCAAATACATTTGTAAAATTACCTTTTACTGATAATGCTAATTTTTCCTCAAAAGAATCCAGCATTTTCAATCTTTCTTCGGAAGTAAAATCCCCTTCGTCGGCCATATCGTCGGCTGTTCGAGCAAACCAATAAATAACTGCAATATATTTTCTTAAATTTTTTTTAACCAGGAATGAAACGACAGGAAAATTTTCGTAGTGATTTTTCGCAAAATGAAGAACTTCATTATAAACAGAAGGTAAGTTGTACATTTAAAAATTTAAATTATTTTATCAAAAATGAAGAAATAAACTGCATAATAAATTTACTTGTTTTTCTAAAACATTTTAGCAAAATTATAACTACTCATTATAATAAAATAGGGGTTTTTATGAATTTGATCCCGACATCTCTCCTTATATTAATAATTTCCTTTAATAATCTATATGGTCAGGATTTTTATTTTAGAATTAACGGAGGATATGGTTTAGGAACTTCTCCGCAGGAGTTTAATTCTCTATCAATTTCTGCAGATGACAATATATTCTGGGTGACAATGGAGCCTACGGAATTTTCATTTGGCGGCGGAATTTATTTTAGTGGAGCGCTCGGGTATTACATATCATCAAACTTGGGAGTTGAAATAGATTTTAATTACGTATTAAGCTCCGAACTAAATCTTTATAAGAACTCTACCGGCGTTGCATTGTCCGATGAACTGCATAAGGAACAAATTTCTTCCAAATACTTATTAATCATTCCATCTTTTTTTCTGAGTTTCGAAATCAATTCAATTAAACCTTACATGAAGATCGGTCCTATTTTGGGCTCACCGAGTATAGTAACAGACGGCACTTCATATTTTTCCCCGGGCTCGGATGAATACCATACAAGAACGGTGTATGATGGAGGAATAGCTCTTGGTGTGAACACTTCTTTGGGAATCACATATAATCTTAATCAAGTTGTAGGACTGAATTTTGAAGTAAGCAATAGAAACATTTCATATTCACCGGAAAAAGGGAGATTGGAAGAAGCCGTTTTGAACAATCAATCAGTGATGGATGAACTATCAGTTCATGAAAAAGAATTTGAATTTGTAGATAAGGCACCCCTGCCCGGGGATAGCGGCATAGATAAACCTTCCCGAGAACCAAAGGTTCAATATCCGTTCAACAGTTTGGTATTTTCTATGGGAATCTCTTTTTTATTTTAATTATAAATATTTACGGATATTCCCGGATCATCCACTTGGATCTCATTTATTTAATAAATGTATTTTAAAATTCATCCGGGTTGTTATTATTATCCTCTCCCTGATCCGGCATTTGCTCACGGCGGTTTTCTTTAAAGCTGTTGAAATTGAATCTTGCATTCAGCATGACCATAGGAGATTCCCTGTTGAAATAATTATATGAATAGAAATCGGGTCCCTGGGATGTGTATTCAAATTTTGCAGTACTGAATAAATCCCTGATTTGCAATGTCAGTGAAAGCTGTTTATTCATTAAATCCTGCCTTACCGAAACATCGGAGGAGAAAAATCCTTCTCTTTTTCCCTGTGAAGAAACTGAGGGGCTGTTATACATTGTATTAAACTGAAGCTGGGTAGAGCTGAATATCCTAAAAGTATTATTAATTCTTGAATTCCAGTTAAAGCTCTCGCGTGAAAAAGCTTCATCATTTAATGCTCCCTTAATTTTATAATTATAAAGATTACCCATAAGATCGACGCTCCAAAATTGGAACGGATCAAGCATAAAAGTGAATTCCGATCCCACGGAATAATCCTTCCCGATATTCTCTACGGTATTCAATGTAACATTTTCAGCTGCGGGATATACCGACTGTATTCTATCCGATTTATTATGAGTCATCCGGTAATAAAAATCATTTGTTAAAGAGATGCCAAGGAAAGCAGTTTGGAAACCGAACTCGTAGGAATCGATGTACTGAGGTTTCAATGCCGGGTTGCCGATGCGGACATTATTTGCATCCATCCAGGTATAAAACGGCTCCAGCTCCCAGTTTCTCGGGCGGTCAATTCTCCTTGTATAACTTGCCATGATCTGGCTTAAAACAGAAAATTTATATGCAGTATGAATTGTCGGGAAGAAATCCCATTCATCGATAGAAAATTTCTGATTTGTTTCTTCCAGCTCGATATTTCTAAAAGTATATTCCGATCTAATTCCGGCCTGAAATCCGAAATCATTTAATTCATCGGAATAGACTGAATATAATGAAAGCTCCCGTTGATCGGAATTTGTCGTATAGCTGAACAAATCCATAAAGTCGTAATTACTTGTAACTGAATTAAATTGATACAAGCCGTTTCCATCCTTGGATTTTTCATATTTTCCCTGGGCTCCTGCTTCAAGCTTATTAATCTCGCTGAAAGGCAGAAGATAATTAATCCTTCCCTCGAACTCAGTCGACGGTCCGAATTCTGTTGTTTTCTTGCCGCTGATCTGGGAAAGGCTTTGAAATTCGGAAGATAAGCTAGATTCGTCCGAATTATCATGGCTGAGAGTGAACTCACCGGAAAGCTTGTGCATCTTATCTCCGAACGTCCGGTAGTAGTTCAGGTTTAAATCGTAAGAATCTCCCGATCTGCTCTGATCACCCTTGCTTAAATAATATAAAGAAGGTTCAGTATCAGACCAACTAATATAATTTGAATTTGAGCCGCCGTTAAAATCCCTAGAGCCGACTCTGGCACCGAGGTTAAGGATATCGTCGCTGCTTAAATTCACCTCCAGTCCGCCCCTTACGCTCATAGATTTCATGCCCCATTTTCTGCTGCCGTCGGAGCTGAGGTATGAAGTACCGCTGGGGAAAATATATCTTCTATCTTCTCTGCTGCTGCCGGGAAATAATCTACGGTTATAATCCAAACCGAAATTATAATTAATTCCGGGGGTTTTATACTGAAACAAAAAGTTTCCGCCGTATTTTTCATTAAGCCCGGCATTTGCATTTACAATACCGCTTAATCCGAGGTTTGTATTTTTCTTCATTATAAGATTAATAATCCCGGCATTCCCTTCGGCGCTATATTTGGCCGAAGGATTCGTTATGATTTCAATTTTCTCAATAGCAACGGCAGGAGTCTGCTGCAGTACATCTTGTGCATCAACAACAGTAGGCCTTCCATCTATTAATACAGTAAAATTGCTGCTCCCTCTAAGACTTACATTTCCATCTATATCAACAGTAACAGATGGAACATTCTCAAGAACATCGGTAGCGCTGCCTGATATTGTGGTCTGCATCTGTGAAACATCTACCACTTTCTTATCTATCTGGTATGTTACAGGATTTCTTTGCCCATGAACTTCAACATTTCCCAGGTTTATGGCCGAAGGTTTGATTATTATTTTACCTAGATTTACATTAAATGCCGGAGGCTCGACAGAGATGTTGTCAACGGTTACTTTATCATAACCGATGAACTGCACATTCGCATAATAATTCCCGGGCCGTACTCCTTGTATAACGAATTTCCCTTGGGGATTGCTGATTGCGCCGGTTACCTGCGTACTGTCTTTTGAAGAGAATAAAATGATATTGGCATACTCGATTGGAGCATTTGTGCTTTCATCGTGGACTTCTCCGGATATGCTGCCGCCTCCCCCCATTCCTTTCCAGCTCCCCCTTCCCTGGCTGAACGACAAATTATTGATAAATAAAAATAAGACTATAAAAGCAAAGTAATTCTTCAACATAAGTTTCTCTTATTAAGGAAAAATTGTTTATACCTTAGACAATTTATTAAGGCGAAGGTTTTAATATTGAGATAAATAAATTCAATTTATTAATAAAAGTTTAGTTCTATATGATAAGAATCATATTTAGATGAATTTCAACAAAAATTAAATCTTTAATTCATCCCCCTTAAAAAAATTCAAATATAGAAATTATTATTCTATGAAATTCAGGTGCATGCCTAAAACAGGAGAAAAAAATTATAGTTTACTTAGCCGCAAGTTCAACCGGACTTTTCTCAAATCTTAAATCTTTTTCCTGAATTTCAAATTCTTTGACTTTTTTAATACTTGTAAAACGGGATAAGAGAACGTAAACAACCGGAACAACAATTAAGGTTAAGAAAGTGGAGAAAAATACTCCTCCGACCACTACGAGCCCTAACGGGCTTCTGGATTCCCCGCCGGCGCCAAGACCCATTGCAATGGGCAAAATACCGAATATAGTTGAGAATGATGTCATGAGAATGGGTCTCAGTCGTATTGTGGCAGCTTCCGTCACTGCTTCAATTAAATTGAGTCCCTTCGCACGCTGCTGGTTAGCGAATTCCACGATTAATATGGCATTTTTAGTAACCAGCCCGATAAGCATAATTAATCCGATCTGAGAATAAATATTTAAGCTTTGGCCGAAAATAAACAATGTAAGCAATGCTCCGAATACTGCAAGAGGTACAGAGAGCAAGATCGTAAAAGGATGGACAAAGCTTTCAAATTGTGCCGATAGAACAAGATATATAAATACAAGAGCAAGAATGAACATAAAATATAAAGCAGAACTTGAAGTTTTATATTCGAGAGAATTCCCCGAATAATCCCTCTTAATCCCTGTGGGGAGCTTTTCAGAAGCGATTTTGTCTAAATCGTCCAGCGCTTTCCCGAGAGTTACACCAGGAGCTAGACTTGCCGTAATTGTAGCAGAGCGAATCCGGTTATAGTGATTTAATTCCTTAGGGGCAACTGTTTTATTAATTTTAACTACATTAGCCAGCTGAACCAATCCTCCTGTACCTCTTAAATAGATATTTTCAATAGCATCCGGCGTGGAGCGGAGCTCAGGCTTCATCTGCAGAATAACATCGTACTGTTTTGTTCCCCGTTTAAAATCGGTAACTACCTTTCCGCCCAAAAAAGTTTCAAGTGTAGAACCTATATCTGTTACGGATAATCCCATACCGGAAGCTCTTTCCCGGTCAATATCAATGTCGAGCTGCGGCTTATTAAGGCGTAAATCCGTATCCAGGTTTACCAGGTAACCGAGCTTGGAGGCTTCCCCCATCATAACCCCTACAGCCTGGCTTAAATCTTCATAGTTATCACCCTGGAGAACGTAAGCAACATCTCCGGAAACATCCCCACCCAAACTAGGCGGATTAATTACATATGCCAGGACGCCCGGTATGGAAATCAGCTGCGGGAATAATTCCTGAATTATCTCCTGCTGTGACCGCTTTCTTTCACTCCGGGGCTTTAAATTCAAAAACATGAATGCGTTTGTTACACTTCCGGGTCCGCCAAAACTCAACCCGGTTGCAGTAAACAGACCCTGCCTTTCAGGCAATTGCAGTAGACGATTTTCAATTTCTCTTACATAGCTATCGGTATATTCGAGAGTTGCTCCTTCGGGTGCGATTACAATTCCAAAACCGACTCCGCGGTCCTCGACAGGCACAAGCTCGCTGGGTAAAAGTTTAAACAGCACAAAAGCCAAAGCCAGCAAAACCACACTTCCGGCAACTATTAAAATCCGGAACCTCAGCGCCAGCTGCAATGATCGATTATAGACATTATTAAGTTTTTCAAAAAAAGCATCAAATGAGCGTGATGCCCAATTTTTACTTGTACCGTGCAGAGGTCTTAGAATCTGGGAAGAGATCATCGGCGTTAAGGTAAGCGCAACAAAACCTGAAATTAAAACGGCCACGGCAACCGCGACTCCAAATTCATTAAACAACCTCCCCACATTTCCGCTGAGGAATGCCAACGGTACAAATACGGCAACCAGTGAGATAGTGGTTGATACAACAGCAAAACCAATCTCCTTGCTTCCGTCAAGAGCAGCTTGCCATCGTGATTTTCCCATTTCCATATGCCGGTAAATATTTTCCAGCACTACAATTGCATCATCGACAACCAATCCGATCGCTAATACAAATCCCAATAGTGTAAGGATATTAATAGTAAATCCCGCAAAGTATACTGCGGCTAAAGCTCCAATAATTGAAACTGGTATTGCAAGAGTAGGAATTAAAGTAGCACGGAAGCTTTTAAGGAAGGCGAGCACTACTAGAATAACCAGGCATATTGCAATAATCAAAGTCTCCTGAACTTCTGAAATTGATTCTTTAATGAATATTGAGCTATCATAAGCTACATCCAGTATCATTCCTGGCGGAAGTAATTTTTTTAATTCAGGAAGAACCTTATTTATTTCTGAGGCAACATCAACCGTGTTGGCTCTGGATTGTTTTATAATACCCAAACCGACAGCGGGCTGCCCGTTCCATCGTGCTGCGGTACGTTCATCTTCGGCACCTACTGTAACATCTGCAACATCACGCAGACGGACCACATCGTTTCCCGCCTGCGATACAATAATTGCCCCGAATTCTTCAGGTTTATTAAGCTCTCCTCTTGTCCGGACTGAAAACTCCCTTTTCTCACCTTCCACCCGTCCTCCCGGAATTTCGGCATTTTCCTTTCTCACGGCGTTTTCAATATCTTGGGTAGTCAATCCATGGGCAGCCATTCGAAGAGGATCCAGCCAGACTCTCATTGCATAACGGCGCTCGCCTCCGATTAATACAGAACCTATACCTGGTAAACGCTGTAACCTTTCTTTTAATACACGGTCGGCGAAATCAGATAACTCTAAAGTTGAATGTACCTGACTTGAAAGTGCCAGCCATACTATCGGCTGTGCATTTGCGTCCACTCTAGATATTACCGGGTCATCGATTTCCTGCGGCAGCGTACCCCGGATTCTTGAAACCTTATCTCTTACATCATTAGCCGCTTCATTTACATCACGGCTAAGCTCAAACTCGATTGTAATTACGGATCCGCCTTCCCTGCTCGATGAAGAAATAGTTTTTACTCCCTCAAGGGTTGCAAACTGCTCTTCAAGAACATCCGTTATTTCGGTTTCAACAACGTTCGAGCTCGCCCCCCTATATAGTGTTACTACCGATATTACCGGAGGATCAATATCCGGATATTCTCTAACCGGCAATTGGGTAAAAGAAATAATTCCGAAGAGGACAATTGCCAGGCTCATTACAGTTGCAAGCACCGGGCGCCTTATAGAAATGCTGCTTAACTTCATATTAATTCCTTTCCTTCAGTTATAGTATCACTGCCTGTTAACCGGTTCTTCATTCGAAGCAATAGGAATCACCTTTGCGCCGTCAAATAATTTTTGATGCCCAGCGCTTACAACTTGACCTCCCGCTTCTAATCCATGTACCACTTCAACAACCTTAGGAAGCTGCAGCCCCATTGTAATCGGCACACGGGCAACACTGCTGTCCGGCTTAACTACAAATACAAACGATTGATTTCCGTTTGCAAATACAGCTTCATTTGGTATGGTCAATGCATTCTGCTTTTCACTAAGAACTACGCTAACATTTGCCGACATTCCCGGCCGGAATTTCTGCCCCGGATTCTTCACTAGAGCTACAATCTGGACGCTGCGGGTTTCAGGATTCAATACCGGCTCAATAGCGATAATCTTTCCATTGACTTCATGTCCCGGGTAAACAGGGGTTGATACGGTGACTTCGGCATCTTTTCTTAACTGCGACATAAATCTTTCAGGGGCGGAAAACTCAACCCTGATTTCATCTAAATTAGCCAGCTCGGTAATGGATTGGCCTGTCCTTAAAAATGTACCGACACTTACTTTCCTAGTTCCGACAATACCGTCGAATGGTGCTACAATCCTGGTTTTAATAAACCGCGATCTTGCCAACGCAAGGTTAGCTTCGGCAACCTTCAGAGCAGCGGTAGCATCGTCCAGGTCTTGTGGCGTTCCTGCTTTCTGATCTACAACCTCTTTAACTCTTTTATAATTCGCCTGGCTTTGCAAGTATAAGGCTTCGGTACGGTTCACCTCGGCAATAAGCTGGGAATCGTCCAGCTGTGCAATCAGATCCCCTTTTTTTACGCTGCTTCCTTCTACAAAGGGCAGCCTCACCACGGCACCGTCTATCTCGGATACTACGGTAATAGATTCGACGGCTTCAATTGTTCCAACCGCATCGAAATACAGCTTTACATCCTGCTTGCTTACATGCGTAGTTTCAACAGGCATAGGAGGCATCGAAAAACCGCTGCCGGATGCTTGCTGCTTGGAACATCCCGTAAAAAATAAAATCGCGGGAATCATGTACAAAATATATTTCATAAAAAAGAACTCCTTTTTTCTCGATTCATTTTTCATATCTATTAACCTCCAATTAAAATTTTAAGCAGACGGATATTTTCCGGAAGTCAGTTGTTTCAAAGTTGCGGCGGATTTGGCAGTGCGTACCAGCGCATCCGAATAACGCCCTTGTGCTATTGCATAATCTTCACTTAAACGGACTAGCTCAAAAGCAGTCAGGCGTCCGTTCTTAAACTCTATAAGCCCGATCCTAACCTGCTCCTGTGCGGCCTGAACTCCTTCCAGGGCAGCTTTTAGCCTTTCTTTACCATGTGTCAGCTCACGGTATGTGCTTCGTATCTGCTCTTCGATCAGCCGTGAAAGCTCAACATATCTCTGCTCGGCGATTGTAACTTCACCCTCAAGCCGATCGCTTTCACCCAATCCCTGCCTCAAGCCAATCGGTATATTGATTTCTACTCCTAGGCTCCATCCGGGGTAATCCCGCCTAAATACCTGGCTTAATGACTGGCTTAAATTTCCGCTTGTTGTTGAACGAAGAGTATCTCCTAAAAGTATCACATCACGGGGAGTGCCTGAAAGACCGTTGCCCGACAATGACCCGACCAGATCAACCGATGGAAGTGCTTCCCAGACTGCTGCATCCAGCAATGTCCTTGCTGCTTCCAGGTTATTTTTGAATGCGCGAAGATCCAGATTATTATTTAACGCTTCGTCAATGAGATCATCTACCGGTTCGACCGGGATATTCTCGGGGGGTTCGTCCACTACTACAAACCTTGCAAAATCTCCCGAGGGCCGTTTCCCGATTAGAGCAGCAAGCTCATCGGAGAGATTATCGAGCTGTTCTCTTCTGTCTATCCATAATAATTCCTGTTCGGCGAGAAAGGTCCTTGCATTTGCCACTTGGTTCGGACCTACTAATCCTGCCTGCGCTCTGAGCTGTGCTTCCTTTAGGAAGGCCTCTGCCCGGTCAAGCACGAGTTTCTGAACTGCATAATCACGTTCGGCGGCATAGAGATCCCAATACAATCTTTCCACATCCGTACTTACCATAAGTGCTGCCTGATCATACTGATTTTTTGCCGATTCATAATCAGATTCCGCTTTTGAAAGCTGCTTGCGCGAAGAAGCAGTGAATCCTTTTAACAGGGGCTGCCTTAAACTTAAACTTCCAAAAGCATCATACTCGGGATTCAGAAAAGCAAAGGCGGAATTGGTCTTGAGCTTAACGGAATTCAATGCAAGCTCAAGCTGGGTACCCGTAGGCAAATTAAGTCTTAAACCTGTGCTCGCAGTTGTCCGCTGTGTGCTTAAGACAGGCGCCCCCGCAAAAAAAGAAGCCGAAGGCTGATCAAAATCTTCATAATTAAGATTGAAATAGAAAGAAGGATCGAAGACGCCTCTTTCCCGTCTTAGAGTCCCGGATGCAGATTTTAAAGAACCTTCGGCTATCCTAACGGAAGTAGCATTTGTTAATGCAGACTGCACCGCACCGGATAAAGATAATTTTTCTCCTTCAAGCTCATTTAAAATCTGGTAAAGAGCGCTATCCGGATTTACATTGGACTGTGCTTTTAGTACTAATGAAAATCCAAACAGTATGAATACAACGGGTAATATTAATTTTTTAATTTTGTATGGTATACCGCTGCCTGAAACATAAATCATAAATAACTCTTATTGTTTCGGAATTTATTAAGAATGAAACTTATGAAGTCTAAGAAATAAGTAACAGAACTGGAAAGAATTAAATGAGGTAACTAAGTTTCTATAAGATCCTAAATTTTATTAGTCAAATCTAAGATTGAATCGCAAAAGGCTTCCAATGTTTTCTTGTTTAAGGAAACCAGAACAAACCTCCCGTCCTTTTCCGAGTTAAGGAGGTTGGCATCAAAAAGAATCTTTAAATGATGTGAAACCGTAGGCTGAGACAGCTCTGCTATTTCTTCACAATCTCCGCATGTGTAAGATTTTTTATCAGTAATTTCTTTTAATATCCTGAACCTTGTCTTATCGGATAGGGCTTTGGCGATCTTTACAAAATTATCATCACTCATTTTCATATTCATATATTGAAATTTATGAATATGTCGGCAAAGGAGAAGTGATGCAGTGCATATTTACGATAAGTTAATATTGAGGAATGGAGTATTGAAGTAATGGAGTAGTAGAGTTATGAGTATCGGAATGTCGGAATGGTGGAAATTTTGTGCTAAGTCATTTGGGATAATAAAACTCATTAAAAAAATTACTATAATTATGAGAAGCTATTAAGCTGTAATGTCCGCTCTGTTTACTTCTAATATTTTTTTATTTTTTCTTCATAATCCTCATCATCTAAACGGATAAACTAACTCTAGTTGTTCGTTTTATTCAATTACAAAATATTCGGCCGAATTTCGTCAACATGTTCAAAATCAAAATTGATAAGAAAAAATTTTGATATCTATTTTTTTCCCAATTTTACTAATGCTCTTTTAATCCTGCCCCAAAGCTGATCCTTAATCATTAACTAAGAATGCCGGACAATTTTGTTTTTCAAGCTTCATCATACAAATTATATAATGATGAATTATTGCTTGTTTCTTAATTAAAAGTTAATTTTTTATTGAAAATATTTTACTCCCCTAAACTCTTCTAAAAACGGCCAGGGGTAATGCTAAAAAAGATCAGGGATAATGGCATTTCCGGAAATGAATAGAAGTATATAAATAGAGATATGGTAAACCGATCTTTAACATTAGGCAGTTTGCTGTAAATCCGGTAACCAATAAAATCTATTTCATATACTACGGCGCAAGTAATAGTATCACGGTGCTTGAGGAGCCACCGGCGGTGCAACAACTATAACCGCTGGTGAGAATCCTAAAGCTATAGCGATTAATCCGATAACAAACAAAATCTACGTAGCAAACGAAAGTAGCAACAATGTTACGGTAATTGATGGAGCAGATAATTATATCTATGCTGTAGATTATGATATTGACCTGCTTGAGGTAGTTAATGGAATATCAATTGCAAGAACAGGAAGCGGCCCAGTTGCGGTGGCAGTGAATCCTGTGACAAACAAAATCTATATAGTAAACCAAAAAAGCAACACTGTGACAGAATTAGGAACGCCGTTTTCGGGGAATTTAAATATCTATCCTTTATACCGGATCGATCCGCCGTTGACAAGCGTGGAAGAGTATAATATCCCTGCGC
>DATKLQ010000175.1:0-3563 GCA_035542335.1 Ignavibacteriaceae bacterium
CCTAATAAAAATCTGAGAACATACGAAATAAATACAAGAAACTGGATTAAGCAGTTCGGACCGGAAGCCGGGCTTTCCGATATATCCAAAGATTATTTCAAAAAATTCGCTGAAATAGGAGTTGATTACATTTGGATGATGGGGATTTGGCAAACAAGGGAAGATATTATTGATGAAACCTGCTTTGCAGTCGAGCTTGTTTCCGGTTATACGAAAGTTCTGCCCGATTGGAAAAGAGAAGATATAATAGGATCGGCTTTTTCAATAGATTCTTACGATGTTAATCCCCGCCTCGGCAGCATGGATGAACTGCTCGCTTTTAAGGAAACCTTAAACAGTTTGGGTTTAAAATTAATTCTTGATTTTGTGCCCAATCATTTAAGTGCCGAATCTAGGCATATCCGTACGAACCCGGAATTTTTCCTGGAAGCTGATATTGAAAGCCTTCAGGGCGACAGCAGAACTTTTTATAAGCCGCATACCGGCGACGGAAGAGTCTTTGCCCACGGAAGAGATCCTTTCTTTCTTGCATGGACGGATACGGTGCAGGTTAATTTCTTTTCTCAAAAAGCAAGGAATTTTCTGACCGATACTCTTTTGAAGCTGACGGATTTATGCGATGGAGTAAGATGCGATATGGCAATGCTCGCCTTAAATAATGTTTTTTATAATACCTGGATGGGAGTGCTTAATAAAAGGAGAATCCCTAAACCGGAAGATGAATTCTGGAATGTTGCAATAAAAGCAGTGAAGAAAAAATCTCCCGAATTTTTAATGGTTGCGGAGGTATACTGGGATCTTGAACATCAGATGCAGAACCTGGGGTTTGATTATACCTATGATAAATCTTTAACAGATCTTCTTTTTTTTAACGATATACAGGGAATTAAAAATCATCTGAGAATAGATGATGAAATACAGCAGAAGTCGGTAAGATTTATTGAGAATCATGATGAACTCCGAGCCGCGGCAAAATTCGGCAAGCATAGATCGCTGGCTGCTGCGGCTGCCATAAGCACTATACAGGGAATGAAATTATTTTATGACGGACAATTCGACGGGAAAAAGATCAGGGTGCCGAGCCAGCTTGGCAGGGAACCGCAGGAAAAACTTTCGGAGTATGTCAAAAATTTCTATAAAAAACTTTTATCGATTACTAGTTATGATATTTTTAAAAAGGGAAAGTGGAGGCTGATCGAAACTGCTCCAATAGATCCATGGAATAAATCTTTCGAGAATTTTTTATCCTGGTCCTGGCTAAATGAAAAAGTGATCTTTTTAATTGCAATTAATTACAGCCAGGTTACATCGCAGTGCAGAATTAAGCTTGATTTGAATACGGACAAAGAAACCCTGAAATTTGAAGATCTTTTAAATGATGCCGAATACGTCAGATCATTGCATGATCTAAGGACCAACGGTTTGTATGTTGAGCTGAAAAGCTATCAATCCCATATCTTCAGGATTCAGATTTAAGCTGCAATGAAGGCTGCAGTAATAATTCCTGCCTATAATGAAGAGCAAGCAATCTCTAAAGTCATTCAAGATATTCCGAATAATATCGTATCTGAAATAGTAGTAATTAATAATAGTTCGACCGACTCCACGGCAGAAGCTGCTGCCCGTTCAGGTGCAACTGTTTTGGAGGAAAGAACAAAAGGGTACGGCTCTTCCTGCCTTAAAGGGATTGAATATGCAGCATCGAGAGGTTATGAAGTTTTAATTTTTCTGGATGGAGATTATAGTGATTATCCGGAAGAGGCGGAGCTTTTGTTAAGACCTATTGAATTGGGCAGCTATGATTTTGTGCTTGGAAGCCGGGTGATCGGCAATTATGAAAAGGGATCTCTTCCGATTCGGTCCAGAATAGGAAGTTTTATTGCCGGCTTGTTAATTAATATTTTTTGGGGATTTAAGTACACAGACCTTGGTCCATTCAGGGCAATTAAAACAGAAAAGCTCCTCGAATTAAAAATGGAGGATAAATGGTTCGGCTGGACAGTAGAAATGCAGATTAAAGCTTTAAAAAAGAAACTGAATGTGCTGGAAGTGCCGGTAAGCTATAGAAAACGTATCGGGAAATCAAAAGTAACCGGAACATTGAAAGGTTCCCTTATGGCAGGAATTATTATCTTGAAGGTAATATTCTCCGAGTTGTTTAAAGATTAGAGTTTTAGTTATTTGTGGTTATTTATAGGATGATGCCGGATACCCGATATGTTTGATGGATGATGAATGATGGATGATGGTTGATGTATGATGGAGAAGTACCAAGATACAGGGTACCAGATACTGGACGCCGGATATGTTTGTTGTTAGTGGTTTGTTGCCTGTAGTTTCGGATTCTGAAGACTGCGGACTGAAGACTGATGCTGGATACCGGATGCCGGATATCATTACTCCATCTATCCACTGCTCCAATACTCTAAAAGTAGTGGAATAATTACAGCTAAATTTAAATCAAAAATCGTAATTCGTAAATCTTGTATGATCAAAAGAAGCCTCATAATCTTTTTGAAATATCCTGAACCCGGAAATGTTAAAACCAGGATTGCAGATCAATTAGGCGGTAATTTCGCCGCAGCATTTTATAAGGCTTGTGCCGGATATATTCTAAATGAATGTTTAAAATTAAAAGAATCGGGAATAGATTTGTTTATCTTTTATATGAATCCGGAACATAAAGAAAAATTCGAAACCTGGGTATCCGATAGGTTTAAACTTGTATGCCAGGAAGGCGAAAATCTCGGAGAGAGAATGTATAATGCATTTTCCTTTCTTTTTAAAAATAAAAATGATAAAATAATTTTAATCGGCTCAGACATTCCGGATATTTCCGCGGCTTTAATTCAAAAATCTTTTGAGTACCTGGATAGTTATGATGCTGTTTTAGGACCTTCTTCCGACGGCGGATATTATTTAATCGGTTTAACTAAATTGAATAAAAAGATTTTTACCAATATTCCGTGGAGTACCGACAAAGTTTTTGAATTAACTTTAAGCAGATTAAAACAAAAGGATTTATCCTGTATGCTGATGCAAAAATTAATTGATATCGATAAAGAAGAAGATATAACGGAGTGGCTCAAAACTAATCCCGGGGATGATCATCCGGTTAAAATTTTTTTAATGCAACACTATAAAAAATTATTGGGAAACTTTTGTCACTTATTAATACAGATGTAATTGTTATTTTTAAATAATTAATTAAACCAATAGAACTTAATTTCGGATGAGCACCCTATGTACATCAATAGATCTAAAGAGCGATTAAAAGGAAGAGGCGCGGGGTTTAACCCGAAGAATAGATTCGAAACGCTTCATATTGAAGATTTCCCTGATGATATAGCTGAAGATTCCGTTTCTTACGATATAAATTCATATAAAGAAGAAGAATTTC
The DNA here is from genome assembly GCA_035542335.1 of Ignavibacteriaceae bacterium. Lineage (GTDB taxonomy): Bacteria > Bacteroidota > Ignavibacteria > Ignavibacteriales > Ignavibacteriaceae > DATKLQ01. The sequence goes on from DATKLQ010000175.1 coordinate 3,401, forward strand.
CTGAAAGAAAAATTCCGACACAATATTTTCTAGATGATTCAAAAAGTGTAATAGCTAAAAACGAGAGCCTCGATTTAGGTTTTGAAAACTCATTTAATCCTTACAGGGGATGCGAGCACGGCTGTATCTACTGCTATGCACGTCCCTCTCACGAATTTCTAAG
>DATKLQ010000176.1:0-4661 GCA_035542335.1 Ignavibacteriaceae bacterium
TTGCATCCCCTTTCTCGTAGCTCTTTTTTTATTGCTTCAAGGTTCTGCGCTTCCAGCTTGCTTGGTGCAGTAATACGTACATAATCGCAGCCCGATTCGACCATTCTTAATGTCTGTTCCACCGTAGCTTTAGTATCCATCGTATCCGTAGTGGTCATCGATTGGATCCGGATTGGATTATCGCCGCCGAGAGGTACGCTGCCTACCTGTACTTCTCTTGTCTTGTACCTTTTATAACCGGTAAGGCTTTCACAATATTTTTTAAAATCAGATAAGCTCTCTATCATCGGAATTAAAATATATCTTTAAATAATTCTTATTTTGTTTTGAATTTGTAATATAACAAACAAATTCTTATTAAGATATGATTTTTTGAATATCCCCTTTGAATTACGATTTACGAATTTATTAGGGAAATTTTACTTAAGAATTTTCTAATCTTTTCATTTACAAAAGCAGGATTTTCAATTGCGCTCATATGACCCGAGCCGGGAACAACTTTAAATTCGCTTCCTTTTATTTTATCTGCCATTGCTCTCATAGATTCAGGCGGGCTTAATGTGTCCTTTTCACCGCATAAAACAAGAACAGGAATTTTAATTTTTGAAAGATAACCTGTGGTGTCAGTCCGGCCTGCCATTGCCATAAGGCATCCTTTTACCCCGATGGGATTGGAATTCATTGATCTTCCCAGGATAGCAATATATTCTTCTCCGAGCTTTTCTATTGATTCTTTAGCAAAACAATTAGGCACAAAATCGGCAACAAAATTCCGGACCCCTTCAATATTTATTCTTTTAATGCCTGCAGCTCTTTTTAATTTTGTTTCGTTGTTATCCGATTCGGATTTTGTATCGCATAAAATTAATGCCCGGAATTTTGTTTCCATTCTTTCTACAGCTCTTAATGAGATATAACCTCCCATTGAAAGTCCGCATAAGACGGGATGATCAAGCTTTAATTCATCAATAATTTTCTCAAGATCATCTGCAAATGATTCCATAGTCAGCTGACCGTCCCCTGCGGGAGATTCCCCTAAACCGCGAATGTCATATGAAACGCAAAAATTAGAAGGCTTAAAAGCAGCCGCCTGGTTATTCCACATTTGGTGATCATATGGGAATCCGTGAACAAATAAAAGGGGGATGTTTGAAGGATCTCCTTCATGGAAGACAGCAAGATTATTTATTAATAAGCCCATATTTTTATAATTATGTTTTTAAATGATTGATAAATTAAAAATTTCTCCAGATTAATTCTGGTCTTAAAAGATCATTAAGAATTCAACAAGTCCAATGCTATCTACTTTATGAAAATCGTTTATGTAAGCTCAGAAATATTCCCATTCTCGAAAACAGGAGGCCTGGCCGACGTTGCCGGAAGCCTTCCAAAGCGGCTTGCCGAAGCGGGATGCACTATAAAAATATTTTCACCCAAATATTACCAGGTTGATGAGCGGAAATTCGAATTGCAGTACTGCCATGATATCGGCGAATTGCTTATAAAAGCTGCTGACCATTTACGGCCTGTGCATGTTTACAGATCCTCCGTTAAAACTGGTAAAAAAGATGTAGAAGTATACTTTATAGACTGCCCTTATTATTTCTACAGGAACAGCATCTATACAAATGATCCGGATGAAAACGAAAGGTTTATTCTCTTTTCAAAAGCAGTAATTGAATCTCTTCAAAGACTGCAGTGGAGCCCGGACATTATTCACTGCAACGATTGGCAGGCAGGCTTATTTCCTCTTTACATTAAAGATAACTATTCCCGGGACGGAATGTTCGACAATACTGCAACGCTTTTTACAATCCATAACATTGAGTACCAAGGAAGATTTGATGCAAGCACGGTTTTGAAAGCCGAAATAAAAATACCATATTTTTTCCCGGGGGGACCGGTAGAATTCTATGGAGATTTTTCTTTTTTAAAAGCCGGGATTGTATTCTCTGATCTGATAAACACAGTAAGTAAAACTTATGCTCAGGAAATTTTAACTCCTGAATACGGCGCAGGCTTAGACGGAGTTCTTAAGGATAGAAAACCGGACTTGTTCGGAATAATAAACGGAGTTGATTATAATGAATGGGATCCGGAAAAAGATGCGCATACTCGTTATCATTTTTCTTCTTCCGATTTAAAAGGAAAATTAAAGAATAAAAAATTTCTTCTTGACCGTTTTTCTCTTCCTTATATTAAAGATGTACCTTTGATTGGAATTGTATCCAGGCTGGCCGGGCAGAAGGGCTTTGACATTATTTCGGAAGCATTTTCCTCTCTTATGAAACTGGATGCACAATGGATAATCCTGGGCAGCGGCGAAGCAAAATATGAAGATCTTTTCTTGGAGATGGCAAAAAAATATCCTGAAAAAGCTGCGGTTTATATCGGCTTCAACAATGAGCTCTCTCACCTGATTGAAGCCGGCGCAGATATCTTCTTAATGCCTTCCCGTTACGAACCCTGCGGATTGAATCAAATTTACAGCCTGAAATACGGAACAGTTCCGGTTGTAAGGAAAACAGGAGGGCTTGCCGATACAGTTAAAGATTGGGATGAAGCGCTTGCAAAGGGAGAACGGACTGGAACAGGATTCAGCTTCAGCAAATATGATCCCGTAGAATTGCTTGGAACACTTGAACGCGCCCTTGAAAGATTTAAAGATAAAAAAACCTGGCAGGAAATCCAGGTTAACGGGATGAATAAGGAATATTCGTGGGAAAGAGCCGCAAAGGAATATCTAGTTTTGTATAAAAACGCTGTTGCGAAAAGAAAACAGGGCTTAAGAATTTAATCAAACTCGTTCTGGTGTAGAGGCACGGCATGCCGCACCTCTACCAAAAATTAAACCGTTACGGGTTTTACTTCTGCCGCAGCTTTCGGTTTGTACACTAATGCGACTAGTGCGCCTAATATAAGCATCTGAACCAATCCATAGAGAAACCACTGAAGAGCAAGGTAATAGGGGACGGGGAAAACAACATATTGGCCGTAAGCATTGACCAGGTTAAAGAAGAGCGCTATATATAATCCGAACCTCAGGCCTTCAAATATCCCTTTATTCTCATAACCTTTAACAAAAAAGAATACGAAAAAGAAGGACCAGATTACGTCGAGGATATACATAATCCACATCTTACCCATCATTTCCTCCTGCGGCCTGAATATAACCTTAATCTCCTCGCTGGCATAAACGGGGCCGAGAATGAGAACATGAATTATATAGTTTGTTATTTCGAGAAGGATAAAAACCAGGATAAAAGCTAAAACGAATTTCTTTGTATTCATTTAAACCTCCGGGTTTGTTTTTAATTTATAAAATATTTAGATAGGAATGAGATAGAATGTAGCTATTAAGGAGAGAGAAATCAACTAAAATTTCCTCTTCAAAATCATTTTATCCAGATTGACCAGTATAACCCCGAAGGTAATAATAAGCCCGCTTAAGATTATTAAAAAAGTAATCTTTTCATTAAGAAGAAGCCAAGCTGCAAATACGGTTACAAAAGGTTCAAAATAAAGGAATGCTCCTACCTTTACCGTTTCCATTTCTTTCAGAGATTGAGCCCAAAGAACATATGCAACTCCGGAACAAAGCAGTCCTAAAAACAGAACTGAGATCCATCCTCTTAAAGACAAGGAAAGAATCGAGGAAAAAAATTTACCGCTTAAAGTAAACGGCATAAGGATTAATCCCATCATAATAAATAAAAACAGAGTTACTATTAACGGCGGATAATCAAGGGCAATTCTTTTGTTTACCGCAGAATAAATGCTCCATGTGGCTGCGCTTGCGAGGATAAGAAAATCTCCTTTATTGGTAATGAAATCGAGGTTGTTCAGGTTTCCTCTGCTAATAAGGAGAATTAATCCGGCAAAGGCGATAATTATTCCGGATGCTTTAACAAGAGTAAATCTCTCATCAAAAAAGAAATATCCGATAAGAGCCATAAATACGGGAGAAGTCCCGATAATCCAGCCGGTATTGGAAGCAGTAGTAAACTGAAGGCCTGTAACCTGGATCCACAAATGAAAGACTGCAACCAGTGCAAGGATTAAAATTCCGATATATCCTTTTAAACCGATTAAAAGATTTCTTTTTGTAAGCAATGATATGAAGAGCAGCAGCAGCGAACCGAAAAATAATCTAACAAGTATTATTTCGGTCGGGCGGAGTTCAGAAAGAGCAGTTTTGGTAGCGATAAAAGATGCTCCCCAAAAAACTACCGCGGCAAGCGGCTTCCAGTATTTAACTAGTTTTTTCTTCATTAATAATTCATTCGGTGGTCATTTATTGTTCTTTTCGTAAATCACAAATCATAAATCGTAATTCATAAATCGTAAATCAGAATTTGTCATTCGATGGTCATTAGTTAGTCATTCATGGTCATTTGGAGCCATGCGTAGGGTTTAGCAATTTAATCCGTCTTCATTTCATTCCGCCGGACAGGTCTTTAAATTTTTAAATATTTGAATCTTTAAATTTTTGAACTGCCCCCATTTTCTATTGCCAACTGCATAAACCAGCAGAGCCGGAACCAAACTTTGGGTATTCGGTTACGGTAACGAAGCCCGTTTCGAATATCGGTAATGTGTATTTTACGATTTACGTTTTACGTCCAACGATACGGGTTTCGTTACCGAATACCGCTAAACCA
>DATKLQ010000177.1:0-6700 GCA_035542335.1 Ignavibacteriaceae bacterium
AGCAAAGAATACCAAGGATTGGAAAAGGATTAATCCCGGGTAAATCAATAAAGAAAGAAAAGAAAAAGGTACTTATGGAGATTCTCTCAGATTATAGAGAGAAGATGAACAAGTTTCATTGTGAAAAAAATATTGTCGTAGCAACCAATGCACTGCGGATTGCGGCAAACGGAAAAGAAATTGCAAATGAGATTAGCGAAAAATTCAGCCTCAACGTAATAATTGTGACGGGAGAGGAGGAAGCTAAACTCTCTTTCCTGGGTGCGGTTTCGGAATATAATAACGAAAAAAATGTTGTGGTAATAGATATCGGAGGAGGGAGTACCGAACTGATTTTCGGCAAGGGAGATCAGATTTATTTCAAGAATAGCTTTCCGGTGGGAGTTGTATCTTTAACCGAAAAATATCTCAAACATGATCCGCCTTTAGAGGAAGAAATAAAAAAGCTTAGGTTTATCTTGAAAACAAAATTTTCCGAAATCCCGGGAAAAAATTTCACCCCGGAAGCCGCAATTGCCATTGCAGGCACGCCGACAACCTTAGCTTGCATCCAAAAGAGGCTGCATGAATTCGATGAGCAGGCTATCGAAGGAAGTTTTTTGCAGCTCAATGAACTGGAAAAGCTTATAAATGAACTTTCCGGTTTGAAGAAAAATAAGATTCTTGAGCTCTATAAGTCCGTTGTAAAGGGGCGTGAGGATGTTCTTTTAGCCGGGACAATTATCTTATTTGAAATAATGAATATGCTTAAAGTTGATAAAGTTATAGTCAGCACTAAAGGGATTCGTTACGGCGCAGTCTTGGGATATTTAATCAAAGGTTAGTATTCTCTAAAATAGTATTTTGCGGATTTTCATTTTGGGCTAGAGAAGGATAATCAAGGGTATAATGCAGTCCCCTGCTTTCATGCCTCATCTGAGAAGACTTAATAATTGTATGGGCGCAGGTAATAATATTTCTAAGCTCAAGAATTGATTCGAAGATTCTTGTCTTCTTGTAAAGCTCTTCGGTTTCCATGTAGAGGTTATGGACTCTTCTCCTTGCTCTTTCAAGCCTGTCATTTGATCTTACAATGCCTACGTAATCCCACATAATTTGTTTTACTTCTTTAATGCTGTGAGTGATAAGGATTTTCTCATCTGCCGATAATGTGCCGGAATCGTCCCATTCGGGGATTTCAGGGATTTGAGATGAATAATTTTTTAGGAAGCTTTCGATATTTTTAGATGCACGTTCGGAAAAAACTACGGCTTCCAGCAATGAATTGCTTGCGAGCCTGTTTGCTCCATGCACTCCCGTCATAGAGACCTCGCCGCAGGCATATAATCCGCTTAGAGAAGCCTTTCCCCATTCATCAACCATTACTCCTCCGCATGCATAATGGGCAGCCGGCACAACAGGAATATATTCTTTTGTAATATCGATCCCGGTGTTCATACATGCATTATAAATATTAGGAAAATGATCTATTATTTCTGTTGAGCTTTTATGAGTCACATCGAGATAAACACACTCGTCCCCTCTCCTTTTAAGCTCATTATCGATAGCCCTGGCTACAATGTCCCTGGGGGCGAGCTCTTTTCTTTCATCATACTTTGCCATAAATGCTTCGCCGTCTTTTGTGCGGAGTATTCCGCCGAACCCTCTCACTGCTTCGGAAATTAAAAATGCTGAGCCTTGTGGTCCGTTTTTGCCGGAGACATATAATGAAGTCGGGTGAAATTGAACAAATTCCATATTTGCGAGCTTAGCGCCGGCCCTATATGCCATTGCAAAGCCGTCCCCGGTTGCAATTAAAGGATTCGTAGTATGCTGGTAAACCTGTCCGAGTCCGCCTGCAGCCAAAACCGTAGCTTTGGAAGAAATTTTCAGAACTTCACCTGATAATGCGGTAAGAATATAGGCACCCCAGCAGTTCCGGTTATTGAGAGGGGCATTTTTCAGCTGGTTTACGTTATGCTCGGTAATTAAATCAATTGCAACTGCATTCTCTATTATTCTGATATTGTTTATTTCCGAAGCCCGGTGAATCAGTGCTCTTTCAACTTCTCTTCCCGTAAGATCTTTTGCATGAACAATCCTCGGCATCGAATGCCCCCCTTCCCTAACCAGATCCAGCTTCCCGTGCTTCAGGGTAAACTGAGTGCCTATTTCAATTAATTCATTAATCCTGTCGGGCCCTTCTTTGACCATTATCTCTACGGTTTTCGGATTACACAAACCGGCCCCTGCGGTTAATGTATCCTTAATATGCTTTTCAAATGAATCTTTCGGATCAATTACGGATGCAATCCCTCCCTGGGCATAATTGGTGTTCGATTCGGCCTTATCTTTTTTGGTTACGACAATTACATCTGCAAATTCTGCAATCCTAATTGCGGCGAATAGTCCTGCTATACCGCTTCCAATAATCAAAACATCTGTATTTATTGCCATAGTCTAAAATTAATTCTGAAATTATAATTTGAAAAATAAGAAAAAAGATTACAACTACGGGCTGTTCAGGGCAAGTCAAGGCTTGCACTATTAGCCGATCATCTGGACAAGAAATAGAAAAAGGAAAATATGGCCGAAGTAATTATAACAGAACCTGCAATCGAAATAAGAACATTTCTGAACTGGGCATAAATCGCAGATGCAGTTAAAAATAATCCCCACAGTATAATTAAGAGTTCAAAAACCAGGAGAGTATATGCTATCCCGGGCTTCATAATGAATGGGGAGGGATTCCCAGAAAAAAGATATTCACCGAAAATTACAACCTCAACGGGAAATAAAATTATTAATGCAAATACGTGTGGCGCCAATGAATAAATTAAAATAGAAAAATTATCGATTATCCTGGTTTCCGTTCCCGAAAATCTGCCGAGGTAAAAAATTAAAAAAGAAAAAAGAAAAATTATTAAGCTTAAAATGAGGACAACACTGATGAAAGCAGGGAGAAAATGTATAAATGAGCTTCCCGATTTAAGAACGGAAAAAAAGATCAAATCAACCGCAAATTTTCCGGATGCGAGAAGAAGAATTAATGCTAAAAAGTTTTTATGCTCTGCATAAATAATTGTTTGAAATCCCTTCAGAGGGCTTTCAATTAAAAGCGATAAGACTTTCCATAAATCTATATTAAAAACTCTTTCGCGGAGAAATGATTTACATTTTGTGCATATGAGCTGATAAAAGGGATTTTCTGTTTGACAATTTTTGCAGACTAGAATATTCTTCATGCACTATTAGTAGGTTAGTTTTTAAATTGTACCTATCAAAGAATTCCAAAGAAATTTTTACTCTTTATCGGCTTGGCCTCATCCTCAGCCTTAGCCTCATTCAAGATTTAAAATTTTATTTTTAATCCAATCATATACTGACTATTGCCGCCCGGATTTTCTTCAACCGTAAAATCGAAAAGCTGTGCATCTACGTAGGCATCTACAAGGTTCAATATGTAAAGAAGGCCTAGATAAATTGAAAACATGTCCCTGTCATTTCGGTTTTGATCTCTTGCATTTTTTATACCGCTTAATTGAAATTCTTTATATAAGTCTCTATACCTCTGATAATAGTCATTGTAGAAATGCCAGCCATAAATAAACCATGCTGCCGCGCCCCAAATTACGGGAGCTTTAATATAGGAATGATTGTAAATCTGTCCCCATCCCGGGATAATTGCGCTTCTGAGAACGGCACCCCAGGGAGATTTCTGCATTACAAATACGGAGTCATTTCCCGGTTTTTGCTGTGCAAATTCAGCCGAATGAATTAATGCTGCAAAAACAAAGATTTTAATGATATGATTTATTGATAACTTCAAATAGGTCCAGGAGTCTTTCTAGTTCATCATTTGAATAGAATTCAATAACTATTTCACCCGTTCCGTCCTGTTTTTGCCTGCATACTGCTTTCGTTCCGAAAGTTTTTCTCAATTTATCCTCAATATCCTTCAAACTTGATGCGAATTGCGAAATATTATCGGCAGAAAATGTATAAGTTCTCTTGCCGGGCGCACTTCCGGTAAGCAGCTTTTTAACCATTTCCTCAACTTTTCGTACCGAGAGAATTCCTTCCTTTATTTTTTTCAAAAGGTCGAGCTGCATCTCTTCAGTCGGAAGATTAATCAGGGCTCTTGCATGCCCGGATGTTATTTCCTCTTTAATTAAAGAATCCTGGATATCTTTCGGCAGCTTTAAAAGCCTGATGGAATTAGCAACTGTTGTCCTGTCTTTTCCTACGGTTTCCGCGATTTGTTCCTGGGTAAGGCGGCATTCATCCATCAAACGCTTGTACGCAGTCCCGATTTCTATGGGATTCAGTTTTTCTCTTTGAATATTTTCGATTAGAGCCATAGCAAGCATGGTTTCATCCGAATCCACTTTAATTATATAGGCAGGAATTTCCTTATATCCTATCTCTTTACAGGCTTTAAGTCTTCTTTCTCCCGAAATAAGCTGGTACCGGCTCTGATCGAGCCTTCGAACCGTAATCGGTTGAATAAGTCCGTTTGATAAGATTGATTTCTTTAATTCTTCAAACGCTTCAGGCACAAAATGGATACGCGGCTGAAAGGGATTCGGTGCAATCAAATCAACCGGGATTTTTGCAAGTATATCGTACTGTTTTCCCTCATCACGCTTTAAATCCGAATAATCCATTGATCGGTTTTCAATAGAATAGCTGTGCTGTTTAATTAATGCATCCAAGCCCCTGCCGAGGCCTGTTTTAGTTTTGTTCATAATTATTTTTCTGATTCATCTTAAGAATCACCTCAGGAGAAGGCAACTCTTCGTTGGCTGAATTTCTTTTTAAAAGCTCGGAGGCGAGCTGCATATAGTTTTTTGCACCGGAAGAAATAGCGTCATAAAGTATTACCGGCTTCCCGAAACTCGGCGCTTCTGAAATTCTTACATTTCTGTGAATGATAGTATCAAAAACTTTATCACCGAAATATTTTTTTACTTCTTCCGCTACCTGGTTCGACAGGCGCAGCCTGGTATCGTACATCGTCAGAAGCACTCCTTCAATTGCAAGATCCTTGTTGAAATGCCTCTTAACAATGTTTATTGTATTGAGAAGCTGTCCCAAGCCTTCGAGCGCAAAGTATTCACACTGCACAGGGATTAAAACGGAATCTGATGCGCTGAGTGAATTCAATGTGAGCAGGCCCAATGAAGGCGGGCAGTCGACTATTATAAATTCGTATTTTCCCCTGACCGATTCCAATGCTTTTTTTAAAAGACTCTCCCTGTTCGGCATGTCTACCATCTCTATTTCCGCACCGACAAGATTAATGTTCGAGGGGAGCAGATCAAGGTACGGCATAAAAGAGTTAATAATTACGTCGTTTGTATTTTCAGAACCGATAAGGACTTCATAAATAGACGGAGAATGGCTGTTTAAATTTAAACCCGACGAGGAATTTGCCTGGGGATCAATATCTATGAGAAGGGTCTTTTTCTCAGCTGCGGCTAATGACGAAGATAAATTAATAGCAGTGGTTGTTTTGCCTACTCCTCCTTTTTGATTTGCTATCGAAATTATTTTGCCCATCTAAAGAATAATATAGTAAGAAAATTTATTTGCAATCTTATTTTTAATATTTTTCCGTTAAAAGTCAATCAGCAACGCGTTCTTAAATATTTGCAAAAAGATTGACTCTTTCGATTCAGGAAATTATCTTAGAAAAATCTTTCAGCCTTTTGCTGTGAATGAACTTCATTAACTCCAGTTTCAGATTCTCATTCATTTTCTGCCGCTTTTCGTCAATCTTCCCAAATGAAAAGGAGGATACTTTTACCTTTCCCTCGGCAGACAAAGTGCTAATGTTTTGCTTTAACACATCCAGGTCGCGCACCTCTCCCGTTAAATCCTGAATATTCTGAACTCTGTTGTAGAAACTAAGAAACTTTTTCCTGTCAAAGCATTCTACAAATAATTCCATTGAATAGCGAAGCCTCCTGACGGCGATCCTGGCGTTATGAAGATTCTCCTCAGTTTCATTTTCAAAGTATAATTTGATTGAGGATACAAGATCATTTAACCTGATCGATAAAATTTTTTTTGATGTCCCGGTTAAAGTTTCGGACGGAGACAGATCTTTTATTTCCCACTTTTTTTTGTTCATAAAAATGATTTTCCGTTCTTTTTGGAATCAGCATTTTTTGAATTAGCATAGTTTAATACTGAACACCCGGCCGGTCTTTAATCATACCCTTCAGGGACAGCTTGTCATCATTTTTAAATTTAGACAAAATTAAATTAGCAAAAACAGGCGTTAGAAAAAAACAGGACTGAAAGCAGGAATAATACCGAACGTCGAATGTTAATTAAACGATTTAAAGATTCGAAGGATTAATAAGCAATCTTTTAATTTTTAATTTTTTAAATTTTTTAATCTTTTTATTTTTCTTTGAGGTACTGTTCAATTATGTTTTTTACGCCCCCTTCGGTGGGCGCTTTAAATGCTTTTGTTAGCCTTTTTCTCAGTGCTTCTTTAGAGAGCCCTTTTATTAACTCCCCGTTTTCCGCAACCGAAATGCTTCCGGTTTCTTCCGAAACAATTACGCTGATTACATCCGCTTGTTCCGAGATTCCCAGCCCGGCCCTGTGTCTCATACCCAGTGCTTCCCCGTTTAAGGAAGTAGTGGACGAGAGGGGCAGCGTACATCTTGCAGCTTCAATAGAATTGTTTTTAATGACTACTGCTCCG
>DATKLQ010000178.1:0-5158 GCA_035542335.1 Ignavibacteriaceae bacterium
AAATTCTTGAAGGCATTATAGATAAAAGCCAATCCGATCGGAATAGCTTGATTAAAGAGCTGCTGCAAAATAGAGAAACAGGCGCAGTTAAAATGTTTCTTATTTATAAAGCAATGAAAGCAAGAAATGAAAATATAGAACTGTTTCAAAAAGGCGAATATATTCCCTTGAAGGCTGAAGGAAGATATGAAAAGAACATCATAGTTTTTGCCAGGAAGCTGGAAAACAGGTGTGCAGTTATTGCGGTGCCGAGGTTCTTAACTTCTTTGATAAAAGAGACGGAGTTTCCGACCGGGAAAGAATTGTGGGGCGATACAAGAGTAATTATTCCTTTTGAGAATAAAAAATTCTGCAACGAGCTTACCAATGAAGATATTGATGCGGCCGAAGGATTACCTGTCGACAGGGTCTTTAACCTATTCCCCGCCGCATTGATGACCTCTTTAATTTAGGATAAAACATCCTTCCATGAATTGACAAAAGATGAAATCTTATCTAAGTTTTCGTCTGCAGTTTTAACATCAATATTAAATCATTGCAAATGCATCTCAGACTTCTTTCTAAATATTACTTTATCTGGAATATCATAATTGTGTTTTGTTCTGCAGTGTTTGCAGTCATACTTCCTTTAAATCTCGTCTTTCCGTTTCATTATTCCTCCGATATTTTTATATCATTGCTCATCTCATTTATTTTTATTGCCGATATTTTTTTTACGGCTTCCGGTACATCAAAAATTTTTCCGGAATTATTGCTTGAAACCCGTCAGTTCTCGAATTTTTATATAAAAAAGCTTTTAATATTCGATATAATCTCGGCAATTCCGTTTGAGCTGATCTTCCCCGATTCCTGGCCCCAGCTTTTCCGGCTGCTCAAACTAATTAAAGTTGCATATTTAATGGATACCTGGAGACAGAGTATAATTCAGTTTTCCAATCTGCTCCGCTTTGTTTTTTTTGCTTTCTGGATTCTTATAGCTGTGCACTGGATTAGCTGCCTCTGGACATCCCTCAGGGGAAATATTCTAAACCAGGATTGGGGAACGGTTTATGTAAAATCGCTTTATTGGACAATTACAACATTGACAACTGTGGGATACGGCGACATTACGCCTGAAACAAATGTGCAGAGGATCTTTGCTATTTGTGTTATGTTCTTGGGAATAGGTATTTACGGCTACTTAATCGGCAACATTGCGGGAATGCTCGCTAAAAGAGATCCGTCTAAAACGAATTACCTGGGGAATCTCGAAAAACTGAATGCGCTCGTCCACTTCAGGAAAATCCCCGTTGAATTACAAAATAAGATCAGAAATTATTACAGGTATATGTGGAAGCAAAAGCTGGGATATGACGAATCAGTTTTTCTCGAAGGTTTGCCCGAAGGATTAAGAAAAGAAGTTTCCTTAAACTTGAAAAAGGAATCTGTGGAGAAGATACCCCTGTTTAAGAACGGCGGGCAGGAGTTTATTTCGGAGATTGCCATGCATTTAAAACCTGTTGTATTTACGCCCGGAGAGTATATTTTTAAAGCAGGCGACGAAGGAAAAGAAATGTATTTTGTTGTGAACGGAAGCATGGAGATCCGCTCCAGGAAGGATAACCACCTTCTTAATCTTTTTACCTCCGGAGATTTTTTCGGGGAGATTGCACTTGTAAAAAATAAGCCGCGTACTGCCCATGTTATAGCAGCCAGCTACTGCGATCTTTATTCTTTAAGCAAAAATTCTTTTGATTATGTCCTTTCAAGATATCCTGTTTTTGCTCAGGAGATAGAAAAAATTATTAAAGAAAGGGAAGAACGGGAAGAGCTGGAAAATTTTTGATAGAAAGAGAGAATGAAAAAGAGAAAGAACAGATTTCATATTATTATTGTTGATTTATGACCTGACTAATCTCAATACAAACCGGGCAGGCAGATGCAACGTTTCAGAATTTATCTCAATTCGAATAAAAACTAATTAGTGGAAGAAGAGGAATTTTATATTAATTGAAAGAGCTTATACAGTATTGCCTTTTTTCAACCATCAGCCAATCATCAACCGTACAATTATTCAATCCGCCATTCAATTATTAATTCTTTTCATTTTAACTTTGCATAGTTTTTAAAAATAGATTATTTAATAAAACTGTGATTTACATTATAGATATCTAAAAAGTTAAAATTATATTTCATTTTCAATATTATAAGAAATAGTATGGTAAAAATTAATTTACGATCTATTTTCCTTCCTATATATTTTTTAATTTTCATTTCAGCCGCTGATCTTCACCCCCAGAACGATGTAATGATGCAGGCATTCTATTGGGATATCCCGGTCGATGTAAATAATTTAAATGGTTCGTGGTGGGATACATTAAAGAGCAAAGCTGCATTACTCGGCAATGCCGGGATTACGGCATTATGGGTTCCGCCTCCCGCAAAAGGTAACTTCGGAATATACGATATGGGATATGGGATATTCGATCATTACGATCTGGGAGAATATAACCAGAAGGGAACTGTCGAAACACGCTTCGGCAGCAAAGACGAATTGCTGTCCATGATAGGTACAATGCATTCAAAAAATATCGGGGTGTATGCCGACATAATCCTAAATCATATTTATGCCGACGATGAGCAGGATGAAAATAATCCTGTTGTAAAAAAATATGTTTTCGATGAAGCATTCAGGAACGGAAATAGATTCCAATCTTATCCCACAAATGAAATCACCTGGAAAATTCCGAATGCATCTCCCGGAGATTATTATATTCAGATTAAAGGATATAATCTCGATTGGGGAGCAGATTTTACTCAACGGGGTTATGATTTATTTATAGATTGGACCGGAGCAGGATCAAACGGAAGCCCTTCTTGGGAAAATGAACCCAATAACGGCAGCGGAAGCTTCAATCAATTCCCCGGCTCAGGTCAAACTATCCAAGCACATATTGAGTCTATTTCCGACAGGGATGAATATAAAATCTCACTTCCTTCGGCTCATGATATAATAATAAAATTGACTGCACGAAAGGAGGGGAAGGCTTCGGATGGGACATGGGAGTGGCAGTGGGCTGCACAGGAAAACGGGTATTATCCGGCTGCAGTCTGGTTCAACGGAAATAATCTGGCGGAAACTCAGCTTCAGGCGTTGACAAGAACAGGGATTACTTATGTAACACACACCGGGAATGGTGAACAGAATTATTCATGGAGTTATTCCGATTTTCATCCGTCCGACGACAATGACTGGCTTGGTTTTCCGGGGAATGATGAGATTATTACCAATACCAAGTTCTTTGGAAATGATTTAAATACATTCAATCCGGTTGTTAAAAGGAGACTCGAGGATTGGGGCGCCTGGCTGGCGAATCAAATTGGATTTGATGGGTTCAGGCTGGATTTTGTTCGCGGATTCCTGGAGGACTTTGCTGCCGAATGGGTAAAAAAACTTCCCCTGCTTAATAATACCCAGAGATTCATCGTGGGAGAATATTGGGGAGCCGACTACAGGATAAAGAATTGGGTGAATACAGTAGCGGCCGATGGGGCAGACGTGGATGCCTTCGATTTTCCGCTTAAGTTCACGCTCAACGAAATGTGCAACGGGAACGGAAGCAGTTTTAATATGGCATCATTAAATCATGCAGGTATGGTAAGAAATAATACGGGTAACAGCCTCCCAGGCACTTCGATAGTAACTTTCGCCGATAATCATGACACAGGCAAAGAACATGACAAATGGATATTCAAAGATTTAAAGATGGCCTATGCATATATCTTAACGCATGAAGGAAGACCATGCATTTTTTATCCCCATTATTTTGGAATGACGCAGAAAGATGCAGACGATGAGAACTTAACAATAACCGCACCGGCAGATCTTCAAAATGAAGTAAATAAATTAATTTTTATAAGAAAGAATTATCTTGACGGAACGATTACGGTCTTGAGCGAAACCGGGAATCCTTATCCTCCGGAGAATACATTTAATGTCTATGCCGCAAGAAGACACGGCAACGGAACTCATGACGGAGCAATAATTGTAATCAATAATCATGATTCTGAGACTAAAGGCTTATGGATAGATAGTTCACCGGATGGTTTTTCCAGGTGGTCGGACTCTACATTAGTCAATGCATTCGATAATTCCGAAACCGTGAAAGTACAGCATGACGGAAGAGTATTTGTAGACGCTCCGCCCCGGGGTTACAAAGTGTGGATAAAACAGAGTGATTATCTTCCATTCCCAAGCATGATTTCAGGTTTAAATGATGAACTCCCCGTTCCCGAGAATGTAAATAAGTAATAATCTTTTCTTTCACAGGGCGAAGCTCTTGCTTCTCCCAAAACAGCCATTTAATTTATTGGAATTTCTCGTATCAACTAGAATGCTGGAAGTTTTGCTTTACCTGAATTAATACTAAAATTTGTTATTTCACACTTTCAATCAGCAGATTCAAATAAAGGGAAACTATTACGATGAATTCTAAAGCAACTGAGGTTACAAAGCAGATTATTCCGTATCTCAAATGTTTATTTTTGAATGAATTTATTCTGCTGATTGAATAAACGCTTCTCGCAAAAGTTTCATAAGTAGCATCGGCATTCTCAAGTAAAATCCCGAGCTTTTCGGCATATTCCTCGGGGCTTTGGTACTGAATAATCCCGCCGAAAAATATAGGTGCTGTTTCTCTTTTCCCAGGAATTTCCGGTTTTCGCTCTTTTACCCTGGGTATTACCACTAAAACCATATTTATAATGGTGAACAGAAAAAATAAAAAGTAGAGGAAAATTATAATGAAGCTTAAAGGCGTGGGAGGAATTTTAGTATAATGGACAATGAAAAATATACTGAATGCACCTAGTATGGAAAGCAGAGTAAATGCCTTTTGATCCGCACGCTGAAGCATCTGCTGCTCGCTGGAAAGGATTTCAAGAAGAACATCTAATTTTCTTTCTAAAGCCATAGTAATTCCCTTAAAATAAATAAATTAGGATAGAATATTTAAATTACTTTATATAATATAATTTCAATATTATTTTTCCAATAAGGTTATTGAGCCGTCCCATTCAGATTCCAGATCTTTACCTTTAAGATCGTTTACTCTTTCAATCATTAATTTTGAAGATTGATCATCCGGACGGAATTTGAGCGCTTCTTTAAAGGAATCCT
>DATKLQ010000179.1:0-5911 GCA_035542335.1 Ignavibacteriaceae bacterium
GCACCGGAGCATTCAAGGATTAAAACGGCAAAACGGGAAGGATCATTTGTAAAATAAAATTCCCTTATTATTCCCTTTTGAAACAGCTCCCAGACTTTCCGGGCCTCGGCTTTAAGATATGGAGTGTAATCCTCATCTTGAATTCCGGGAACATCTTTTTCTAGGGCAAGCACTTTCATTTTAATCCCCGCATAATTTTTTTCAAATAAATATTTTTTATTGGCTGCGAACAGATTTAAAGGAGCAGTTCCGGATAGCTGCCGATGAGCTCCTCATATTCTTTTGCTATGCTTACAGGATCTTTTTTAGAGATTGAGAGGGAGATCTCCAACGAATTTAACCTTCCGGCACATGCAAATGATTTAGCCAGCCTATCTGAAATGCCCAGTTTTTGGTGTAGTCCCGTCATCAAACCTGCAAGTGCGGTAAAACCGGCAACGGCACCGCAGGTTATTTTCCAGGCAGGAGCCCCCTGACCGGCTAAAGGTCCCAATGCTGCGGTCAATCCTGCAAGCAGAGTGGCAAAAGCGCTTGCACAAAGGCTTACGGTAATTAAACGGAAGTTTGAGCTCCTTAATCTTGCTGCCTGGGTATTAACTTTCAGGAGCGATTCTTTGATCTTTTCCCTGATTATATTTCTCTCTTTATCGATGCTGTTTTCCATGAACACCTCGCTGGATTGGGATTTGAGATTTACGAATTGTGATTTGTGAATTATGATTTATAAAGTAGCGTGAGTTCAAAATTCAAAAATCAAAAATCGTTAATCATAATTTACTCAAAGAAAAATTATTTCTGCAGGAGTTTACAGGTGCAAAGATAAGATCATTCCTGATAAATATTTAAAGCCGCCCGAAATGCATTTCGGTTTTATAGATAAACTCAACAAAACCGTTTTCATTGTGCGTATCAAAGAGATCTGTCAAAGAGTTCATCATTTTTACAAATCCGGCTGCTTTTTCATCAGGCATGTATGAAGAAGAAAGGACCCGCCCTTTCAAACCTTCAAAATCGAATACCTGCTTGCTGGGAATTTCCTTTTTGTTATAATCAAAAGTGAAAAAATTCTTAAGCTCTTTTTCATCAATATTGGTATGAGATACTTTAGCATAATCTACGGACTCTTTTAATAAAAAATCTTCATATGTCTTCATAAATGGGGAAGCATCATTTGCCCGCGTATTCCAAATCAGAATGGTCCAGCCATTGGATCTTAATATCCTCTTAAATTCTTTTTTGGCTTTATCAATTTGAAACCAATGGAAAGCCTGGGCGGCAGTTATTAAATCAATGGATCCGGCATCTAAACCGGTTTTTTCCGCAGAGCCATTAATACTTTTGAAATTAGGATATGAACCAAGCATTTTCTCGGCAGCATGCCTCATTTCATCATTCGGCTCAACGGCATAAACCACATAATTATTCTTCAGCAGAAGCTCGGTAAAAATTCCCGTGCCGGATCCTATATCGGAAATCGATTTTGTTTTATCTATGGCTAACTCTTTTTGCATGAAATTAATTATCCCGGAAGGATAAGAAGGACGGTATTTAACATAATTATCTACTCTCGATGAGAATCTTTTTTTCGGATCAGGAATATCATTATTCATATAATCCTGTTAATCCTGTTAATCCTGTTAATCCTGGTCTAATCCAGGTAATTTTTCAAATATTTCCCAGTCCATGAATTTTCATTTGCCGCAATCTGCTCAGGCGTTCCCGCGGCAATAATCTCGCCGCCTCTTTCCCCGGCATCGGGACCTAGATCAATGATATGATCCGCGCATTTAATTATCTCCATATTATGCTCAATGATTACTATTGAATTTCCTCTTTCTATAAGAAGTTTAAAGCAGGCTAATAATTTAGAGATGTCATCGAAGTGAAGCCCAGTAGTAGGTTCATCGAAAATAAACAAAGTATGTTTCCTTTCCCGCTGTGCGGTAAGGTGTGATGCAAGCTTGATTCTTTGAGCCTCTCCGCCCGAGAGGGTGTTTGAAGGCTGACCCAGCTTAATATATCCCAAACCTACTTCAGAAAGAATCTCAAGATGCTTTACGAGCTTTTCATTCCCCGAAAAGAAATTAATTGCTTCATCAACGGTCATATCCAGAACATCAATAAGAGATTTGCCGCGGTATGTAATTTCTCTTAATTCTTTTTTGAACCTGGTTCCTTTACAGTCCTCGCACTGCAGATAAAGGTCGGCAAGGAACTGCATTTCAACTTTTATGAAGCCGTCGCCCTGGCATGTTTCGCATCTTCCGCCCGGCACATTAAATGAGAAATAACCGGGCTTATAACCGCGCGCCCTTGCCTGATGTGTTGAAGCAAACAATTCCCTAATTATTTCATATGCCTTTATATAGCTTATAGGATTCGATCGCGGGGATTTTCCGATCGGTGATTGATCTACTATTTCGACTGAATCGATATATTCCCTTCCTTTTATCTCGCTGAACTTCCCGATCTTGGGAGGTGCAATGCCGAAAAATTTTGCGAGGCCGCCGTACAGGCAGTCATGCACCAATGTGCTTTTCCCGGATCCGCTGACTCCCGTAATAACAACAAATTTATTTAGCGGAATTTCGATATCAATTTTCTTAAGATTATTTTCTTCCGCACCGGTAATGCTTATTGATTTGGTTTGTTTCTTATTCCTTTTCTGCGGTACAGGTATTTTTAGTTTTCCCGAGAGATACTTTCCCGTTAAGGAATTCTTCTCTGCGATAATTTCATCAAATGTTCCCGAGGCAACTATTTCTCCGCCACCTAAGCCTGCCTTTGGTCCCATATCAATAATTATATCTGCTTCCTTCATCATATCCGGGTCATGTTCAACTACTAAAACAGTATTGCCTATATCTCTTAAATTTTTTAGAAGACCGATCAATCTCCCGTTGTCGCGGGGATGCAGCCCTATGCTCGGTTCATCTAAAACATAAAGGGTTCCTACTAAGGAAGAACCTAGTGAAGTAGCCAGGTTTATTCTCTGAGTTTCACCGCCTGAAAGAGTGCTGCTGAGCCGGTCAAGCGTTAAATAACCGATTCCGACGTTATTTAAGAAAGTCAATCTTTTAATGATCTCCTTTAAAATTCTCTCGGCTACCATAAGATCGAATTCCGAAAGCTTCAGGTCATTAAAGAACTGCAGCGATTCTTCAATGGGAATTTTTACAATATCATAAATCGATTTCCCCTCTATCTTTACCTGCAATGCTTCCCTTCTCAGCCTTGAACCTTTGCAGGCCCGGCATACTGCATATCCCCTGTACCTGCTGAGCAGAATTCTTATATGCATCTTATAGGTTTTCTCTTCAAGCCTCTCGAAGAAACCATCGATGCCGATAAAGTCGCCGAACCCTTTTTGTATCAATGAAATCTGTTCATCATTAATTTCGTTCCAGGGAATATTAAGCGGAATTTTATACTGCCGTGCCTCCCTGATCAAATCACGTAAATGTATGCTGTATTTCGGGGAACGGAACGGCGCAATTGCTCCCTCGGAAATTGTAAGATTCGGATCGGGAACAACCAGGTTCATATCGACTCCGATGGTCTTACTGAATCCCTGGCAGACGGGACAAGCCCCGAAAGGATTGTTGAATGAAAAGAAGCGCGGTTCAGGCTCTTCATACCTTATCCCGCAGCATTCATAAAATTTGTTAAACTCTTTTTCTTCACCGGTATCGGCATTAATAAGAACTAACCGGTTTTCCCCCTCTTTAAATGTAACCTCTATTGCATCGCCGAGCCTCTCCCTTACATGGCCTTTCTGCACTTTGAATCTGTCGATTACTACCCGCACCTGCTCCTTCTTTTTAGGAAGAACATCGGCCTCATTTAAATCTATAAGAGATTTGCCGGAATAAATCCGGAAGAATCCCCGTTTCTTCAAAAGAGAAATCTCCTGTTTTATAGTTGTTCCTTCATGTACATGCAGAGGAAAAGTCAAATAAAATTTTGTATCCTCCGGCTGTTCCTCGAGCCAATCCGAAACTGTTCCGGTAGTTGCTTTCTTCACTTCTTTGCCGCATTGGAAGCAGATTGTTTTTCCGATCCTGGCAAACAGAAGGCGAAGGTAATCATATATTTCAGTTGTTGTCCCGACTGTAGAACGGGGATTTCTCGCACCTGTTTTCTGCTCTATTGCTACAGCCGGGCTTATTCCCTGGATAAAATCCACATCCGGCTTATTCATCCTCTCTAGGAACTGCCGGGCATAAGATGAAAGACTTTCGACATACCTTCGTTGTCCTTCAGCGTATATTGTATCGAATACAAGCGAAGATTTACCGCTGCCGCTTACACCGGTAAAGACAATTAATTTATTCCTCGGAATCTCGAAGCTAAGGTTCTTTAGATTATGCTCGCGCGCACCTTTAACAACTATTTTCTTGTCTCTATGATTTTTGCTTATCATTACGGATTAAATTTTTTCTCAGAAGGCAAATTTAATAAAAAATGAGCATCCAAAGAGTGGAATATTTCGGTAGTAGAGACGCATTGCATGCGTCTCTACGGTGAAAAAAGATTAAAAATTATATGAAAAAGAGCTTCCGCTTTACCCCTTAACTATTTCCGGCCGGGATAATTATTGAGAAATTATAATGAGTTGTTGTATTTAGGAAAGGTCAAGATATACCTGAAAGAAAGTATATGTAACCAGGAACTCATCCTGTAATCCTTCTCTTAAAAAAAGAGAAAGACTTATGGAAGAGATAAAACTAAACTTTTATATCCCGGCAAAAAATTTAGAATTGATTTTATTCCGAAATCACGGCGAAATTCGAAATTTATTCGTGGGCTGAGGCTGTCAGCAGTTAAAATTAATTGATTTAAGGACAAGCTAACGATTTGTGATTTAAGATGATCGGGAATCCGCAATCCGAAATCCAATGTCCATTTGTTAATCCTCTACGAGGATTTATTTTTTATGGCTTTGTTTTTTTTACAATAGTAAAACATCTACGATGTTTTTAATTCAGAAATCCTTGATTAACGAAAGAATATCATTACGGATATAATTCTTAAAACTTCTTCAATTTTTATTTTACCTTGAACTAATGTTCTGCTTAATGCATTATCAGGAAGGTCGCAGACCTTCAACTATTGTAAGAATAGATATCTCTTCCTATCAAGGATCCTCGTAGAGGATCAATAAATAAGATAGAGGAAGAGAAGCTAAAGTTGAGGGAGGCTTAGGCTAAGTCTCAAGGAATCTTAAATCAAAAATCGTAAATCTTAATTCCCAATCCGCTATTCGCAATCCGAAATCCGAAATTCGACCTGTCCGTCCGTAAGAGGGAATTCGAAATCCGAAATCCCCAATTCGAAATCCGCAATTACTCTAATCCGTTTTGCCTACAGTTTTATCCTGCAACTCCTTGAGAGCTTCTATTCTTTCATCGAGTTGTTTTATTTTAGCATTCAGCTCTTCCAGCTTGGAATCGATTTCATCCTCATAATGCGCTTTATCCCAGTAGCCTCTGTCTTCAAAGTAGCTTTTAAATAACCAGTTATGCTTTAAGGCCTCCATATTTTCAGCCAGCCTTGAGGCTGCGAGCCTGGTGTCGTTGGCGGTTAAAGAGAAATTCCTCACTGCAGATGAGATTAAGGTATCATAGCGGCTTCCTTGCACCAGCAGGGATCCGAATACACCTTTTCCTGACCTTACATCGGTAATTAAGGTATCTGCCTGGACAACTACCTTATCCACGTTCTTTACTACTGTTTCAATTCCTGTCCCAAGGCGGTTAAAGAGCTCCGTAACATTGTCTAATTCTTTTGTAATTGCCACCAGACTTTGATCTGCCCTTTCGGTAAGCTGGTTCGCTTTGTTATACAATTCTTCATCGACAAAGAGCTTTCCGATTGTACCTTGTCCCCTATTAACTCTAGCAGTAATTTC
>DATKLQ010000180.1:0-26131 GCA_035542335.1 Ignavibacteriaceae bacterium
ATTAAAGAAAGCACTGGGGAAAGTTGTAGGATTTTAAATTATAAAATCAAACAAATCCGGAAAAATATCTGAATAATTCTTTTATTTTTAATAGTTTTATTTATCCCAAACAATTTTTTAAGGAATTATATGCGGACGGTAATGTATCCGGGCACTTTTGATCCGATTACAAACGGGCATATAGATATAATCAAAAGAGCCAAAGAATTATTTGACGCAGTAGTGGTTACTGTTGCCGTAAATCCGGGCAAAACACCGCTGTTTTCAACTGAAGAAAGACTGGAGCTTTTACGAGGAAGCTTAAAAGGATATGAGAATATTACAGTAGACTCCTTCGGGGGATTGGTTGTAGATCATGCGCACGAAGTCGGTGCAATCGGGATAATCCGGGGCTTACGCGCCTTAAGCGATTTCGAATACGAATTCCAGATGGCATTAATGAACAGAAAGCTTGCAAACGATATTGCCACTATTTTTCTAATGCCTCACGAAAAATATACTTACTTAAACTCTTCCATTGTAAAAAATCTTGCCGGCCTCCACAGCGATATCGGAGATTTCGTTCCTGAAGTAGTTAAAGAAGCCTTAAAGAAAAAATTTTCGAAAAAGTAATTCTATTTCTATTTATTATTTAAGAAAATATTTAGATAAGAACAGGAGGATTTATGAACGATTCAACGCTCAGGAAAAATTTAGTTGAAATGCTGGAAGGAGAGCCGGCACATGTCGGAATAAAAAATGCATTGGAAGGAATAAACCCGGACATTCTTAATGCCCGCCCCTCGAAAGGTCTTCACTCAATTTGGGAGTTATTTGAGCATATGCGGATTTCGCAGGAAGATATTTTAAGATATACGCTGGATCCTAAATGGGTTTCTCCTTCCTGGCCTGAAGGGCATTGGCCTCCCCCGTCAGAGAAAGCCACTCCTGAAATGCTTAAAAAATCGATTTCCAAATTTAATTCCGATCTGAAAGAGGTTGTCAGCCTGGCAAAAAATTCTAAAATAGACCTCACTGGCGAAATACCACACGGTGAAGGAAGAACATACCTAAGAGAAATACTTCTTATTATCGATCATAACGCGTATCATCTTGGTCAAATACTTTCGGTACGAAAAGCTCTCAGCAATTGGAAAGCTTAGGAAATTAAAATCTGCCGTTGATTCCGGATTATAGATAAATTCAATTTAATTCATAAAGCGGAATAGTTATACAATATTTTTCTGAAATTTTGAATTTTTTTTCATAAAAATCTTGATTCTAAAAAAATCTGGGAATATGTTGCACTCCAAACATTAAATAACATGATTGGGCAACTAACAGAGGGGTCAAACTATGAGTTTGAGTCAAATTGCAAAAACCATTAGCGCATCACCTACCTTAAAGTTAAACGAAAAAGCTGCAATACTTCGAGAGAAAGGTGATCCAGTAATACACCTCGGCGGCGGTGAACCGAAAAGTAAAGTACCCATGGATGCTATAATTGCTACTGCAGCTCATTTGAATACTGCAGAGATAAGGTACGCACCGGCAGACGGCATCCCGGCGCTGAAGAAAGCAATTATCCGTTATACCGAAGAGTTCTATAACCGGAAAGTCAATGTTGAAAACGTCATTGCTTCCGGCGGAGCCAAGCAGGCTATAATGGTAGCTCTTCAGGCAATTCTTAATCCGCAGGAAGAAGTGCTCTACCCCGCTCCTTATTGGGTAAGCTACCCGGAAATGGCTAAGCTCTGCGGAGCAATCGGAGTTCCGGTTTATGCGGAAGACGGAACCTTTTATCCAAGGATCAAAGATATTGAAATGAAAGTCGGTCCGTACACCAAAGCGGTAATTATCAATAGTCCAAACAATCCCAGCGGTGCAATGTACCCGGAAGAATTTTATGCAGATATCGTTGAATTCTGCGAACGCCGGAACCTCTGGCTGATTATGGACGATATTTACCACAGGCTTCTATTTGACGGGAAGAAACCGATAAACTGTTATAATTATGCGAAGGATCTTACGGAAAATTCTAAATTAATCGTGATAAATGGAGTCTCAAAGCAATATGCAATGACCGGCTTTAGAATCGGCTGGGCCGTAGGAAATAAGAAAGTAATTGAAGCAATGGCTAATATCCAAGGTCATCAGACTTCCGGCCCTTCAGTGTTGCTTCAGAAGGCTGCGGTAGGCGCGCTTAACGGCATTCAATCAAGTGTTGAAAGCTTGAGAGTAACATTGGAAAATAACCGTAACGTAATGATGGACCTTTTAAAATCTTTCAACGGAGTAAAGGTTACCAAACCCGACGGTACTTTCTACTGTTTTGCCGATTTCAGCAATTATATGAAAAGCGCAAATAAACTCTCGGAAATGCTTATTGATAAGGTGCTTGTTCTCACCGTACCCGGAGGGGAATTTGGAATGGAAGGATATCTGAGATTAAGTTATTGCGGTACAATAAAAGAAATCCAGGAAGGAATTGAACGAATGAAATGGGCCCTTGATCCTAATTCACCTAATGAACTTTATATCGGCGACAGAAAATTAGTGAGGGACTGGTCATGAGTAAATATCTAGAATTCAGCACACCCGCATTAAAAGAGGCTAAGGCACTTTCATCCGATTTCGGATTGGACAACCACGGTTTGGTTTATTTAGACAATGTCTATTGGAACCTTCCTGAATCATCATTATATGAGGAAATAATTTTCCGCAACGAAGGCAAGTTAGTCGAGGGAGGACCAATCGCCGTAAAAACCGGCAAGCATACTGCAAGGGCGGCCGCCGATAAATTCGTAGTAAAAGAGGAATCAACAGAAGATAAGATCTGGTGGGGTGTTTATAACCGTCCCTTCAGCAGCGAGAAGTTCAATGCTATGCTCGCCAGATTGCAGGCATATGCCCAAGGTGAAGAGTTCTTTGTACAGGACTGCTATGCCGGTGCAGATCCGGAATACAGGATGCCGATCAGAATTATAACTGAGAAAGCATGGCACAGCTTGTTTGCAAGAAATATGTTTATTACTACAAACAATTCCGATGAGTTAAAGAAATTCACGCCTGATTTTACCGTAATTGCTGTTCCGGGCTTTAAGCTTGATCCAAAAATCGACGGTTCAAGGACAGAGACAGGAATTATCCTGAATTTTGAAGCGAGAATGGCAGTTATAGCAAATTCGTCATATGGCGGGGAAATAAAGAAATCCATCTTCACGGTTTTGAATTTTCTTCTGACCTTTAATGATGTGCTGCCAATGCATTGCTCCGCTAATGTAGGCAAAAACGGCGATGTTGCACTTTTCTTCGGCTTAAGCGGAACTGGCAAAACAACTCTATCGGCAGATCCAAAAAGAAAATTAATCGGAGATGATGAGCATGGATGGAGCTCAAACGGAGTATTTAATTTTGAAGGAGGGTGCTACGCAAAGGTAATCCGGTTATCTCCTGAAAGCGAACCGGAGATCTATGCAACAACGAGAAGATACGGAACCATAATTGAAAATGTTGTTTATGATTCCGTGAGCAGGAAGATTGATCTTGATGATGATACGGTTACGGAAAATACCCGTGCTTCATATCCGCTCGAGTTTATTCCGAATATTGTCCCGGAAGGATTTGTTAAGAGCCATCCTAAAAATGTAATCTTCCTTACCTGCGATGCATCGGGTGTTCTTCCGCCGATCTCGAAACTTAATCCCGAACAAGCTCAGTATCACTTTATCAGCGGATACACCTCAAAGATAGCCGGTACGGAAATCGGGTTAGGCATAGAACCACAAATTACATTCAGTGCTTGTTTCGGTGCGCCGTTTATGGTAAGGCATCCTTTCGAGTATGCAGCAATGCTGAAGCAGAGAATGCTGAAGCATAATGTAAATGTTTGGCTGGTTAACACCGGATGGGTAGGCGGCAGATTCGGAGTCGGGAAACGAATAAGCATCAGGCATACCAGGAATCTTCTTAATGCGGCTCTTGACGGACGACTAGATAAGGTTGAGTATAGAAAAGATAAGCTCTTCGGATTCGAAGTTCCGACAAGCTGTCCGGATGTTCCAACAGACGTTTTAGATCCGGCTTCTTCCTGGGGAAACAAAGATGAATACTGGAAAAAGTACGATGCCCTTGCAGCAAGGTTCCAGGAAAACTTCAAGCTGTTTGAGAAAGGAACTTCGGAAGAAGTAAAGCAAGCAGGACCGAAAAGGTTAAACCTGGTAACTGTGTGAGGTATAAGATATGCCAGATTTTTAAAATCTGGCAAATCTAACACGTTGTATAGACATGACAGATTTTAGAAATCTGTCATGTCTTAGGTTTTATCCTTATGAATTACTATTCAGACTTTTATACTGACCAGTATTATCATATCTATAACCGGGGAAATAACAAGGAAAAAATTTTTTTTAGCTCCGGGAATTATCTCTTTTTTTTAAGAAGATTAGATGAATATTTATCGAACTCTCTTGAACTTTTCGCGTATTGTCTCCTCCGGAATCATTTTCATTTGTTAGTAAAAATAAAAGATAAAGCTTCTATAAATGAACAATTCAGATTATTTTTTCTGAGCTATTCAAACGCTATAAATAAACAGACAGGCAGAACCGGCAGTTTATTTCAGAAGCGTTTTAAAAGAATAATTATTGAGGGAAACCCTTCCTTATGCAGAACGGTAATTTACATTCATTTAAATCCCGTTCATCACAAAATTCAACAAAATTTTTGCAATTATAACTACAGCTCTTTTCAGGTCATATAAATGGAAGTGTTTCTGAAATTAAGCGGGAAGTAGTTTTTTCATGGTTTGGTGGGCATGATAATTTTATTGCCATGCACCGGGCAAGACTTAAAGAATTAAATTTAGGAGGTGTAGATCTACAGGATTTCTAAAATCCGGCATATCTAACACATTGCCAAAATCCGGCATCTAAATCCATAGATATCGGTGTCACTTTTAATCCTTTTTATTTTAAGAGGATCATAGAACGAGATAGGGATTGCTTATTACAAACTAATCGATAAAAATAAATACCACTTGCAGCAGTTTTCTTATCTTCTGTAAATCCATTCCAGATTACTTCGTGTTGACTTGAAAAGAATTCTTTGTTATCTATCAGCTTAAATATTTCATTGCCTAAAACATCATAAATAAATAAAGAAATAATTGATGGTTTAGAAATTTCAAAACCATCTTCTCCCTCACAAATAGTTTCTACTGAAAAGATCATATTTCAGTCATGAGAAAAAATATCTTTACAATCAAAAAGCTTCAATTCGAAGCATCAAAAAGCTCGGGCAATGTAAGTGCAATTATTTATGAGCCTCGGGAAGCAAAAGCAGTTTTAGTACTCGCCCACGGTGCGGGTGCCGGTATGAATCATCCGTTCATGGAATCGTTGGCATCAAAGATAGCAGAAAAAGGTATTGCAGTTTTAAGATACAATTTCGCATACATTGAAAACAAAAAAAGATCCCCTGATCCGCCGAATATTTTAATGACGGCAGTTAAATCCGCCGTGTTAAAAGCCGGAGAGCTGTATAAGCTCCCGGTATTTGCCGGAGGAAAATCTTTAGGCGGAAGAATGACTTCCAATGCGGCATCTAAAAATATGCTGCCGGAGGTTAAAGGAATTATCTTCTTCGGATTTCCGCTTCATGCGCCGGGTAAGCCGTCCAATGAAAGGGCCGAACATCTTTATAATGTAAATGCCCCGATGCTTTTTATCCAGGGAACAAGAGATAAGCTGGCAGAGCTTTCATTATTAAATCCGGTTATAAAAAAAATCGGAGATAAAGCATCGATTCATATAATTGAAGGAGCAGATCATTCCTTCCATGTACCAAGAAGTTTAGGTAAAAGCGATGAGGAAGTTCTGGATGAAATAGCGGGAACCGCTAAGGAATGGATTTCAAGACTCCTGAATTAAGATATGCCGGATTTTTTAAATCTGGCATATCGGGGCGCCTAGTAATTCACTGCTGTCTTTAAACCCTGTTCGGGTACAGGCTGCGGAAGCTTCTCTATAATGTTTCTATGAATAATCATTCCGCTTTTAAAATCAGATGAAAATACTTTGTGAATTTCAGTAATTATACTATTATTTTTTATTTCTATAAAATTAACATGAAGTTCATTCTCAAATCCGGTTTTTATAGTACAGCCGGCATTAAGAAATCTTATTCCCTTCCTTGTGTACTCAGCATTCTCATGATAATGCCCATGAAGCACAAGGTCTATCCCGTATTGGTTAAAGAGGTTCAATAATTTTTTCTTTTTCCTGAGCTTCATTGTCTGCTTTTCCATATTCAGCCAGAAACCCGATGCAGATTTTCCGTTTTTCACATTCATTTTATTGAAATGGTGATGAAGTAGAAGGATTTTTATCTTAGCTTCCTCTCCAAATTTTTTATAGATAGAATTTAATTCTGACAATTGGCTTTCATCAATTTTACCGTTGGAAGCAAAGGGATTTTTTAATCTGGAATACTCTGCATTTGAATTCAACCCTGTTATAAGAACGCCGTCAATCAACTTTGCATAGGGGAAAATATATTTGGAGATATAAATGCAGTTTTCAAAAGCATCTTCAAAACAATGGAAAAATTCCCGAATCTTTCCTTTATAATTAACCAATGCACATTTTTTGGGAAAATTAAAAATATCTTCAGGGGTTTGGATACCGCCGAATATATCATGATTCCCGATCACAAGCGAAATCTTTTCTCCATGAAGAAGATTGAAAGAGCGGAACAGATTCCTTAAAATTCTGAAATCTTCCTGGCTAGAATTGTCGGTCAGATCCCCGGTAATTACCAGATGGTCAAAACCTTTTTCCATGGCATATCTTAATGCACTCTTTATCCCCTTAAGATTGGAATTTCTGTAGAATGAATTAAGATGCAGATCCGATAAATGAGCTATTTTCATAAATTTCTGATATATCAGGTAAGAAATTAATTTAAGCTTATTAAGTCAGGGTTAACCAATTGTAATGAAATTGTTAAGGATTAGGATTGCTTTGGCACCAATGAGGCAGGAATTTTAGATTTAAACAAGATAAGTTCACATGATTCAGCAGAAATTACAATTTCGCAAAAATCATCATGGGGAATAAAATCAATCGAGCTCGAATTTTCTCTTACCTCGGAAAGCTCCAGAGGAACTGATATTCTCCAAATGAATTCAGTTTGAATTTGGGATTTTTTTAAGAAATCAATTTTGATCCTAACAGCATTATCGGAAGCTTCTACAAAAATAGAGATGATGCCTGAAATTAATGGAGAATTCCGCAGGCTGAATCTCCTCCCGTTCTCAAACCATTCTTTGGGAATACCCTGCAGAATAACTGTCTCCTGTATCTCTTCATTTTCAAAAATAAATGCATCTCTAGCGGCAGAAACTAATTCGGCTGCCACCCAGCCATGATGGCCGTCTCCCATTACTCCCCCGCCTGTTATGGGGTGAATGGCCTCGGGATAATTTAGTGTGCCGGATGCTTTGGATAATACCGAAGAAAATATTTCCCAGAATTTTTTCCGGTTCCCCGAATATAAATATGAATGAGCGGCATGCAGCGTCAAATAAGGATTTAACCCGGAATGAATAAACTGCTGGAAAAATAAACCGTCGTAAAAATATTTATTGTAAAGCGTCTCTAAGGTTGAAGTAACACGCTGATCTTTAGGATGAAGCAGCTGAAGCGGATAAGATGCGCATATCGATCCGATCATTCCGCAGTCTATATTTCTTGAAGGAGAAGCCGGGATTTCTTTAATCATATATTTCTTCTGAACTGAGGCAATAGCTTTTTCAACATATGAATTATAAACATTAAACAAATTCTCAGCATAGGTTTTTTCTTTTTCTTTTTTCAGTATCGTGCAAATATTAATAAAAGATTTAATGCCGGCTAAAGACCAGAAGTTATCCCAGAAATAATGATCGGCATGTCCCAGGTGTTCCGCACTTATCCCTTTCGGAAGAAGCCCATAATAATTTTCTTTAAGGAATTCTTTTTGAGTTATCCTGAAATGATCAATCCATTTAACTCCTGCATATAGAGATTCAAATAAATTTTCAATTAAATCCTTGTCTTTTGAAATCAAATAGTGGTTATAGACAGTCCACAACACCTGCCCGTTGGAATCCCACTCCCCTTTTTGCGATCGGAAATACCCTGAAGACAGCTGGTGCTTAGGGAACGATTTAACAATCTGTGCCGTGTATTTATCGAAGCCGAATTTATCCAATGCAAAGATCATGAAGGCGGCATCTCTGAACCAGAACTGATGATAAGTAAAAGGTCCGGGCGTTATGCTTTCACCGTCAGTTAACATTAATAGAGTTGATAATGAGGCTTTAAGTATCGAATTCAGTTTTGGATCCGGAGTATTAATGGAGGCAGAATCACCGAGAATATTGTTCCAATAATTAATTGAAACAGAATAAGGAATCTCATTTTTAATTGAATTGACCGGAGAAACTCCATTCAAATTGCAGCATGTTTGAACAGTATATATATCATTATTCCCCATAGATTTATTAAACACGGCTATTGCAGATGCTAGTCCGTAAGGGCATTCAGAAAAAAAATTATTTTTCCCGTTAACTTCTTTGGTAAAAACTTCTGCGGCATCGCCGTTATTAAAATCGGAACAATGAATTAAGTCCGGTTTTACATTAAAGAAGATCTGTTCATTATTATTGACTAAGAATTTATTTTTGTTCAAATCGAACGAAATTGAATCCGCAATTCCTACTCCCTCAGTATTAAACGGTCTTATAGATATAATAATTCTGCAGTCCTTACTTGAAGCTGATCTATTTTCAATCTCAGCTTTATGAACAAGTAGATCTTTTTCGGTATAAGAAGTTAGTTTTAGAAAGATTCCTTCAAAATCAAAGATTGTTTCAACAACAGGCAGATCATCAATCAATCTTTGGCCGCATGAAGCGGCTGAAGAAGGATAATATATTTTATTATTGCTAAACAACCATGTATCAATTGACCAGCCGTTTGGAAAAGGAGTAACTAAGCCGCGGGGATCGACTGTCGGCTCAAAAATGCAATCAGGATTACCGATAGCAGTCCAATTCCTTTGAGTCAGGTTAATTGAAAGCCCGGAATGAGACCTGGGAATAAATGAGTTATCTTTTGGATTATATTGCTTGTTTACCCAGTAGGGATATATCCAGCTCATTTTGCTCTGGATAACCGCATAATTCAACAGCCCCCTCGAAAGCTGTATTGAATTAAGAGGAATAAGTTCTGTAGGAAGCGTACTTTTGTTCAAACCGCTTATTGCATTTGAAATTTTGAACATTCTTCCCGCCAAAGGAGGAATTTTTAACCTTCTTAAGATCCATTCGAGGAGATTCTGCCTGAACTTATTTTCACTCATTATTAAAAGCGGCGAGATGTTATTAATCGATAAAATAAAGTGCTAAATATCGAAATCCTTTCTAAAATAAACAATCGAATTAAAAATGATAATATTTTTTTAATGATGGGATAATACTGTAATAAAGTGAAAAAACTAATATAATTTGGCAAAATGGAATTTTATATGGAACAATTGAGCGGAAGGAGTAGAATAATATGGTAGCAATTTATTTCTTAATTAGTCTTCTGGTTCTAGTCCTGGAATTTTTTATTTATAGAAAAGAAGAAACAAACAAGGGAGTGAAAAGAATTTGAAAATGAAAATTGCTTATTTTGCCGGCTCTATGAAACCGGGACATGACGGGGTAACCAGGGTTTTATATAAGCTTATTGAGGCTCTGAACGAAAGAAATATCGAAAACATTTTCTTTTCTCCTATTATACCGGAAGAAGAAATTCAACCGACCAGAATGTTTGAAATCCCTTCGGTTACTTTTCCTCTCTATAAAGATTATAAATTTCCGGTGGCCTTGCAGAAATCCTTCGAGAGCAGGCTAAATGAATTTAAACCGGATCTTCTGCATATAAATAGTCCATGCCCGTTAGGATTTGCAGCAGTAAAATACGGATTAAGGCATAATGTCCCGGTAGTTGCAACCTACCATACGCATTTCGCCAGCTATGCAAAATACTATAAAGTGAAAGCGCTTGAATCCGTAAGCTGGAATTATTTCAGAATAATTTATAATAGCTGCGAGATGGTGTATGTCCCTTCCAAGCCGATCCTCGAGGAGCTCCGCAGCCACGGATTGGCAAACCTTCAATATCTGCCGCACGGAGTAGACAATAAAATTTTTAATCCATTTTTTTATTCTGATGAATGGCGGAATAAGCGCGGCATATCAGATAAGAAAATTCTCCTGTTTGCAGGAAGGCTTGTTTGGGAAAAAGATTTAAAGACACTTGCAGATACATATAAAATCATTACTCAAAAAAGAAACGATGTTAAATTTGTGCTTGCCGGCGACGGGCCTGTAAAAAGCGAGCTACAGGCTTTAATGCCCGATGCTTTATTTTTAGGACACCTTTCCGGCTCGGATTTATCCGCTGCATTCGCATCAAGCGATATTTTTGTTTTTCCATCGACTACGGAAACTTTCGGCAATGTCACACTTGAAGCGATGGCTTCCGGAATTGTTCCGGTATGCGCAAGAGAAGGCGGAGCTTACGGAATTATTGAAGAAAATAAAACAGGATTAATTGCAAATCCGAGAGATGCCAAAGATTTTGCCGGGAAAATAGAATTCCTTCTTGACAATCCTCTTCTCAGAAAAAAAATGTCTATGGATTGTTTTAATTATGCTAAAGAACAGAGCTGGGAAAAAATATTCGAAAGATTATTCAGCAGCTATGAGGAGATTATTCAGACTTACAAGATTAACAGGCAATACGGGCAGAAGTCATACAACCGTTCTTACAACCAGCTTTTCTTCAGAAGAAGCATTCATGCATAAATATTTGAATTATTGATTTTTTATTCAACAATTCTTCATTTAATCATTTCTCACAGACCTGCGGCACTTGCATTTTAAAATACAGGTTGTATATTGCAAATGTTTTTTGACCGGAGGTCATTACAGCCCTGTTGCAGTAAAATAATTTAAACTCTAAAAACAGGTCAGCCGACGGCTGAATTTCTCATTCCGGAAAATTCCCATAATTTATATAACTTCTTTTGGAGTATTATGTATAACTATAATTTAACTGATGAGAAGACACAGGAAAAGAGCAGAATGAAGAGGTCAATTTCAGAAAGAGTTAACAAAATCGGCATTTCATCCACAATGAAAGTAGCAGCCGAAGCTAAAAAGATGAAAGCCAAAGGAATACCCGTAATCGATCTGAGTGTGGGTGAACCGGATTTTCCCACACCTCAAAACATAAAAGATGCTGCAATAAAAGCCATACTTGAAGATCAAACAAAATATACTCTGAATAACGGAACAGTTGAGTTAAGAAAAGCTATCGCTTCCAAGCTCTTAAATGAAAACGGATTGGAATATTCAATAGAGGATATTATTGTATCTAACGGTGCAAAACAAAGCCTGTTCAACGCAGTTCATACTTTAATCTACAATGATGATGAAGTCGTTATTCCGGCGCCTTACTGGGTATCTTACCCGGAAATGGTTACTCTTGCTCACGGTAAATCCGTTATCGTGGAAACCAAACCTGAGAACGGATTTAAAATAACACCTGAAGAATTAAGGAATGCAATAACTCCCAGGACAAAGGTTTTGATATTATGTAATCCTTCAAACCCTACCGGGTCTGCATACACAAGGCATGAAATGGAGTCGCTTGCAGAAATTATTGAAGAAGAAAATATTTATGTCATCTCGGACGAGATATATGAAAAACTAGTATATGATGATTTTAAATTTGTTAGCTTCCCATCCTTAAGTGAAGAAATGAAAAAAAGGACGGTTCTTATAAACGGAGTTTCAAAATCGCATGCAATGACCGGGTGGAGAATCGGGTATTCTGCCGGACCCGAAGAAGTAATCAAGGGTATAAATAAAATCCAAAGCCACAGCACTTCAAATGCTTCCTCGATTTCCCAGGCTGCTGCGGTTGAAGCATTGATGGGGCCGCAGACCGCTCTTGAAGAAATGAGATCGGAATTTGAGAAAAGAAGGAACTATATGTTTGAAGAGCTGAACTCAATCGGCGGAATAAAATGCTATAAACCTGAAGGTGCATTTTATTTATTCCCGGATTTGACCTCATTCTTTAATAAATCAACGGATGTTATCAGAATAAGCGATTCATTTGATCTTTCAATGTATCTTCTTTATGAAGCAAAGATTGCATCGGTACCCGGAAGCTCATTCGGTTCCGAAGGATTTATCCGCTTTTCTTATGCAACATCAATGGAGAATATAAAAGAAGCAATGATTAGGCTGAAAGAAGCTCTGGGGAAACTAAAGTAGAAGAAAGTAGTAAGGAGACAGAAGTAAGCTTCCCGGAAACCTTTTTTCCCCTATATAATTCTTGAAAGTCGTGGCTTTCTTTTACGATGCGATATAAAGCTGCAAGGATTTCTGAATTTCCTCAACAGGCATCTGCTCTCCCGTCCATAACTCAAATGATTTCGCCGCCTGGAATACCAGCATTTTTAACCCGTTTAAAGTAACGGCTCCCTTTTTTAATGCTGTCTGGAGCAGGCGCGTTTGGGGAGGATTATAAACCAAGTCAAATACAATATGATCTTTAATGAATGAATCTTCAAGGTTAGTGATTGAATCGTCGGAATCCGGGTACATTCCGATAGGGGTTGCATTAATAATCAGCTTAGATTCTTTAAAAACATTCACCATTTCAGGCGGGAATAGTTCCATTGTTTTAAATGAATCAAACTTCATTTTATCTTTGAAGTAATTCTTGAGGCTTTCGGCACGTTCCTCGGTCCTGTTTACCAGAATAATTTTTCTGGGTTTAAAATATCTCACCAAAGAATAAATAACTGCTCTTGCCGCGCCTCCCGCTCCTACCACCGAGATTCGTTCATTGTTGATGCTTTCCTTGTAAGGATTTAACGTCTCAAGAATTCCCTGCACATCGGTATTGTAGCCGGTTAACTTCCCATGATCGTTAACAATGGTATTAACTGCTCCGATAATGGAAGCCTCTTCCGAGACATCATTAAGAAAATGAAGAATATTTTCTTTATGCGGGATAGTTACATTGAATCCCTTAATGCCTAAAGCAATCATCCCTTTTAAGGCATTTTTTAAATTTGCAGTCGGCACATCAAACGGGAGATAGATATAATTGAGCTTCTTGAGCTCAATAGCGACATTGTGTATAAAAGGAGAATAAGTATGCTTAATAGGATGCCCAAGCAAACCAATTAACTGAGTATTTAAATGAAACGAATCTTTCATTTTGATTTTGCTATTTTTGATAAATATGGAGCCACGGCTTTTTATTCACCGGATAGAAAGATGGGATACCTAAATAAAAGATAAGTAAAATAAAGGATAATAGTAAAGAGCTATATCAAAATTCTCCTAGAAGCTTCTTAAACAGCTTGGAGGATTTTATTTCAGGATATTCTTTTGCAAACTCCGCACGTATTCCGGGATCGATTGAAAATGCATATTTCAGGCATTCAACGGCATCCTGGGTTTTGCTTAAAATAAAATTTACTTTCGCTTTCCCATAATATGAAGCGGCGTCATCGGGATTAATTCTGATGCACTGGTTAAAAGCATTTTTTGCGTTAATCCAATCGCCCATCTCCAGCAGGGTCTCGGCAAGATTATACCAGATCTCAAAATTATCCGGCTCAATTTTTACAGCTTCTTTATAACATACGACAGCTTCCTGGA
This sequence comes from Ignavibacteriaceae bacterium, assembly GCA_035542335.1. GTDB lineage: Bacteria > Bacteroidota > Ignavibacteria > Ignavibacteriales > Ignavibacteriaceae > DATKLQ01. The sequence goes on from DATKLQ010000180.1 coordinate 13,760, forward strand.
CTTTCCCTAACGAATATTCCAGGTCCGCTTTCGCGTACCAGGCATCTGCATTCTCACGGGATAATGAGATAGCCCTATTAAAATCCTTTAAGGCGAGCTGGTACTTGCCTATTGAATCGTAGCAGTATCCCCGGGCAAGATAAGCCTCATAATATTCCCCGTTTACTCTAACCGCCTCCGAATAAAATTTTATCGCTTTATGCAAATCACCGAGTTCTTCATAGATATTGGCTATGTTATAGCAGGAAGCTTCGTCCGAGGGATCTATTTTATAAGATTTGAAGAAGCATTCGATCGCCTGCTGGAATCGTCCCAGATCAGCCAATGCATTTCCTTTATTAAACCAGGCGCTTGAAAAATCTTCCCTAAGAGCAATAGCCAAATCATAGCTGTCGATTGCTTTTTCAAGCATATTTGATCTTCCGAGCACTATTCCCCGGTTGTACCAGCCGTTAGCATTATAAGGTTCAAGATCTAAAAATTTATCATACGCTTCCAATGCCTCTGAAAGCCTTCCTAAATTTTCATAGCAAAACCCGAGCTCATAATATGCTTCTGCATACTCTTTATCTATTTCGATGATCTTTGAGAACATTTTGACTGCTTCCTCAAATTCCTCTGCTTTCTGGAGAAGGATTCCGAGGCTAAACGCTGCTTCATCATTCTTCGGGTCACTATTTAATGCCATTTGCAGTGTTTCTTTAGCGGTTTTATAAAGCCCCAGATTTTCCTCCGCAATAGCCTTATCTACAAGAATTTCTGCATCGCAAGGATTAAGGGACAGAGCCGTATTGTAACATTGTAAAGCCTGTTCAAATTTAAATATTCCGTTAAGAAAGTTCCCTTTCCTCAGCCAATACTCGGAATTATAAGGGGAGATTTCTATGAGCTGCTGCGCAAAGAATAATCCGTCTTCATAGAATTCATTATCGTAGCAAGTAAGGAGCATTTCTTCAAGGCTCTCAATGCATTCGTATATTCGCCCGGCATAAATTATATCTTTGAAACGCTTAATTTCTTCTTCAACACTTTTCTTCTCAGCGTCAAATTCTTTATCGTCACGATAGCCGGACTCAAAAATAGGCATTAAAACCTCTCCAAAAAAGGTAAGTAATTTTTTGAAAAAATGTATAACTAATAAATTCTAAAATCAAGTAAGAATTTGTGTATTAATTTTGTATTTTATATTCCTTCATTTCGAATAACCAAAAAAAATGCCGGGAATATTTCAGCCAATTTTTAAAATATAAAAAAACAATTTCAGAACTTTTGACTAGGCATGTAAAATAGAGGTAACTTTTTCGGCTGCTTCCTGTAAACTTGCAGCCACTTCAAAATTTAATGAAGACTGCCGCAGCATTTCCGAGGCTTCATGGGCATTTGTACCCTCAAGTCTAATTACTATAGGAACATTCACCTGCATTTCCTGGGCGGCATCGATGACCCCCCGGGCGACACGATCACACCTGACTATGCCTCCGAAAATATTAATCAAAATTGCTTTCACATTCTGATCCGACAAAATGATTTTAAATCCGTTGGATACCGTTTCTTTGCTTGCGCCGCCGCCGACATCAAGGAAATTTGCGGGTTCCCCGCCTGCCAATTTTATAATATCCATGGTAGCCATAGCTAAGCCTGCCCCGTTCACCATGCAGCCCACATTCCCGTCGAGCTTAATATAATTCAGATGATAATTCGACGCAGCTACCTCAAGCGGGTCTTCCTCATTCAAATCCCTGTAAGCTGCAATTTCAGGATGCCTGAAAAGGCCGTTATCGTCGAAATTCAATTTCGCATCTAATGCTATTATCCTGCTGCCGTATGTTATTACCAATGGATTTATTTCAAGCAATGAAGCGTCGGTTTCTACATATGCTTTATATAGATTGAAAATAAACTTAATAAAGTTTTTGAATGAATCTCCTTTCAAACCGAGCGAAAAAGCGAGACTTCTCACCTGGAAGCTCTGAAGCCCTAAAGAGGGTTCGATCCAAGCCTTTATTATTTTTTCGGGGTTCTCTGCAGCAACCTTTTCAATTTCCACGCCTCCTTCGGTAGAAGCCATAATAATATTTTTAGAGGCCGACCTATCAAGCAGAATGCCTATATAAAATTCGTTTGTGAACTCGATGGCTTCGCCGATAAAAATTGTTCTAACAATTTTACCATCCGGTCCTGTTTGATTAGTAACCAGTAAATTGCCCAGCATTTTTTCAGAATACTCTTTTGCCTGTTCAATTGTAGCTGCAATCTTTACTCCGCCTTCAAGTACAAGCTCATTCCTGTTACTAGGGTTAAATAGTTTACCCTTTCCCCTTCCCCCCGCATGAATCTGGGATTTTACAGAAAACTTATTTATCCCCTTCTGCTGAAGCTTTTCAAGAGCCGGCTCAATTTCGCAATGCTGCTTAACCGCAATGCCGTCTGGAACCGGTACATTGTATTTCTTTAGAATTTCTTTTGCCTGGTACTCGTGGATTTTCACATTAAACTCCGGTTTTAAATTATCAAAAAAAACTATTTCATTTTCCAAATCCCACAAACTACAAACAACCAGCCAACACCAATTATTTCTCCGCCATAAACGGATAACGCCAGTCTTTTGGCGGTTCAAAAGTTTCCTTAATAGTTCTAGCGGTCATCCAACGCATCAAGTTCATTCCGCTGCCTGCTTTATCGTTAGTGCCGGATGCTCTTCCCCCTCCGAAAGGCTGCTGGCCAACCACAGCAGCGGTAGGCTTATCGTTAATGTAAAAATTCCCTGCAGCGTCCCTAAGTTTATTCGACATCTTCAGGATTGCCTTTCTATCCTGGGCCCAGACGCAGCCGGTAAGAGCATAAGGAGAAGTTTGATCGCACAGATCTAAAGCTTCATCAAATTTATCATCTTCATAAACATAAATAGTCAGTACAGGCCCGAATATTTCCTCTTCCATTGTTTTGAATTTCGGGTTTGTTGTTACGATTGTAGTAGGTTCAATAAAATAGCCTTTAGAGTCATCAAAATTGCCTCCTGTTATAATTTCCGCTTCCTTGGAATCTTTTGCAAATTTGATGTATCCGGAAATAGAATCAAATGCATTTTTATCAATTACCGCAGAGATAAAATTAGTGAAATCTTCAACATCTCCCATTTTGAGCTTCTTTACTTCAGACACATATTTCTCCTTAAATTTCCCCCAAATTGATTTTGGGACATACATCCGTGAAGCTGCCGAACATTTCTGCCCCTGGTATTCAAAAGCACCTCTTATTGCCGCAACAACAAGGGCATCAACATCTGCAGTGTTATGCGCAAAGATAAAATCTTTTCCGCCGGTTTCTCCTACAATCCTGGGATAATATTTCATGCTCTTTAAATTATCGGATATAACTTTCCACATATTCTGGAATACGGCTGTAGATCCTGTAAAATGAATCCCGGCTAAATTCGGATTGCTCATAGCCGGTGTACCGACTTGTCCTCCGGAACCGGGTACAAAATTTATTACTCCTTTCGGAAGCCCGGCTTCCTCAAACAATTTCATCAGATGATATGCAGAGTAGACTGCGCTTGAAGCAGGTTTCCAGAGAGAAACATTACCTGCAATAACCGGAGCAGTAGGGAGATTCCCGGCAATGGATGTAAAATTAAAAGGAGTTACCGCAAAAATATATCCTTCGAGGGGTCTGTATTCTGAACGGTTCCACATACCATATGGAGAGTAGGGCTGCTCTTCCATTATTTTAGTCATGAAGTAGCAGTTGAACCTATAAAAATCGATCAGCTCGCAGGCCGAATCGATTTCTGCCTGATGAACAACTTTAGACTGCCCGAGCATTGTAGCCGCATTTAAAGTCGATCTCCAGGAGCCGGCAAGCAGATCCGCCGCTTTTAGAAAAACCGAAACTCTCTGCTCCCATGGCAGCTCTGCCCATTCTTTTCTTGCCTTGAGTGCAGCGTCAATAGCCGCTTCAACTTCTTTTTTCCCTGCTTTATGATAAACTCCCAAGATATGATTATGGTTGTGAGGAATCCGCATTTCCTCCATATTACCTGTTTTTACCTCTTCTCCGCCGATTATTAAAGGAACTTCTATCCTTTGAGATCTTAATTCAGATAATTTTCTCTTTAATTCTTCACGTTCCGGGCTCCCCGGTTTATAGGTCTTGACCGGCTCATTGAGAGGCTGCTGAACCTTAAAATAGGCATTGGACATGAAAACCTCATTTCTAATTCTTTAAAAAATTAAGCAAAAATTAAAGGATTTGGGCTATAGAATCAATTTGATTAAAAAGCTTACAATTTTAATCGTTCTACCATATTGAATTGCTCCTAATTTAAATATTATATTACAAACCGCAGTGTCATTCATTTTATTAAATCGAAAAATTTAATCAAAATAAATAAATAGGGTAGAAGTATGTCCTCCGAATATCCCAGCACAATACCTGAATTATTCCAGCATCTTACAAGTGAAGAAAACAAAAAAATTAACCAGGAATTTATGTTTTATAAATTCAGCGACTATTATGAAGGGATAACCTATGCCAGGTTCAAAAAAGAAACAGAAAATTTTGCTTTGGGATTAGTCGCCCTGGGTGTAGAAGCCGGAGATAAAATAGCTCTTATTTCGGAAAACCGGCCCGAGTGGGTTTATGCCGATATGGGGATTCTCTCCATTGGCGCCATTAATGTACCTTTATTCCCTTCATTCACTCCTGAGACAATAGCATTTGTCCTGGAAAACTCGGAATCAAAGGGAGTCATTGTTTCAAATAAGCTGATGCTCAATAAAATATTAAAAATGAAATCAAACCTTGCAAGATTAAAGTTTATAATTGTCATTAATGAAAAGGATATTTCGGAGGATTCGGAAAAAATAATTTCTTTCAATCAAGTGCAGGAAAAAGGGAAATCGTATATAAATGATCACCCGAATTATTTAAGTGATCAAATGAATAAAATAGATAAAAATGATGTCTGCACGATAATATATACTTCAGGGACCACCGGCGAACCGAAAGGAGTTGTGCTTACTCATTGGAATATAATGTCAAATGTTCATGCAGCCTTACAGGTATTTCCTATTACAGAGAACGATGTATGGCTATCGTATCTTCCGCTATGCCATACTTATGAAAGAATGGCCGGATATTATGCGGCATTTACGGCGGGAAGCCAGGTTTATTATGCAGAAACCATTGAAACAGTTCCAAAAAATCTTTTGGAGGCAAGACCGACAATAATGACTTCCGTTCCCCGTTTATTCGAAAGGTTCTATTCAAAAGTCATTAAAAATGTTGAAAGCCAATCCTCTGCAAAACAAAAAATATTTTATAAAGCTGTTGAAGTCGGTAAAGAATATGCTAAAGCAAAAAAGCTGGGAAAAAATCCTATTACGCTGGCTATCCAAAATCAATTGTTCGATAAATTAGTTTTCAAGAAAATCAGGGAAAGAACAGGCGGAAGATTAAGATTTTTTGTTTCCGGCGGAGCCGCTCTATCCCATGGTTTAGGGGAGTTTTTCGAAATTCTGGGAATTACAATACTTGAAGGATATGGACTGACAGAATCATCGCCTGTAATTGCAGCAAACAGAATGGACGATTATAAATTCGGTACGGTCGGAAAACCGCTGCCGGGAGTAGAAGTTAAAATAGCTCCTGACGGTGAGATACTTGCAAAGGGTCCTAATGTTATGGTGGGATATTATAAGAACAGGAAGGAAACCGAGGCAGTATTGAAAGAGGGCTGGCTCCATACTGGTGATATCGGGAGATTTGATTCAGACGGCTTCCTCATGATTACGGACAGGAAAAAGCATTTATTCAAAACTTCGGCAGGAAAGTATGTTGCACCTACTCCGATTGAAACTCTTTTCCAATCCTCAAAGTATATCGATCAATTTGTTTTAATCGGAGATAGGAGAACATATTTAAGCGCATTAATAGTTCCCGATTTCGAATCATTAAGAGAATATGCCGACACTCATAATATCCCCTATAACAAAGTTGAAGATCTTACAAAGAAACAGGAAATCTATGAGCTGATTGAGAAAGAAATGACCGTAATACAGAAAAAGCTGGCCAATTATGAAAAAGTCAGGAAGTTTACCCTGCTTGATCATTCATTCAGCCTCGAGAACGGTGAAATTACTCCTAGTCTAAAAATCAGGCGACAGTATGTTGAGGAAAGATACAAGCCGTTAATTGAGGCAATGTATTCGGAAAATTAAGTCATCTTTTTACAGAGGTTTGAGTACTGAAGCATGGGAATAATGAAACGACACATTAAGAATAATCCAATACTCCATTGCTCCAATACTCCAAAGTTCTATTATCGAAGGAAACTTAACTTATTATCTTTTACTACATACCGCACTTTTGGTTAGTACTGATTTCAGCATCAGCTAAGAAAAATTTCTTCGGTATTAATCAAAATTTCTTTTCCAGATATAGAATACAGGAATTCCGATAAGAACAATTATTAATCCGGGCCAGGTATATTGAGGTTTATAGATCAAAAGAATTATTGAAACCCCCAAAGCTAAGATGATGTAAAGAATCTGCATGTAAGGATATCCGAATGCTTTATAAAGCCGATCCGCATTAGGTTTCTTCTTCCTTAAAATTATTACCGCAAAAATCGTGAGTATATAAAAAATTAAAACTGAGAAGATAACATAATCGAGAAGCTGCCCATAAGTTCCCGACAGGCATAAAATAGAAACCCAGACAGCCTGAAATATTAAAGCTTTCGATGGGACTGACTTCGTATTTAAAGATCCCGCGGTTTTAAAAAAAAGCTTATCATTAGCCATCGCATAATAAACCCGTGCCCCTGCCAGAATCAACCCGTTATTGCAGCCGAAAGTTGAAACCATGATTAATAAAGCCATAATTATTTCCGCCGGTGCACCGAATATTGTATATGCAGCTGCGGTTCCAATTCTATCTTCCGAAGCAAATTGAATTCCTGCAGAATAAGGTTCTGCGGCTCCGGGAACTCCTTTTAAAGGTAAAACGCACAGGTAAGCAGCATTTGCAAGAAGATAAATAATCGTTACGGTTAAAGTTCCTAAAAACAAGCTGCGGGGAATATTTTTTTTCGGCTCTTTTACTTCACCCGCAGTGAAAGTAATATTATTCCACGCATCGCTGGAGAATAAAGAACCGACCATCGCAACTCCTATTGCGGCAATTACCGAGAACCCCGACAGCCGTTCTATCAATTCAATTTTTCCATTAGAAAAATGTATCCATTCACCTCTCCATAAATTCGTGAAATTCGCAGCTAAAATCTCCGAATTTGATCCAATAAAAAACCCTAATAAAATCAATCCCGCCAGAGCAATTACTTTCGTGCTGGTAAAAATATCCTGGACTACTTTTCCGGTCTTCAATCCTTTAATATTTAAATATGTAAGAATTAAAATTGAAAATATAGCAAGAAGTTGTCCCGCAGATATTTTCAGATTAAAAATTGTAAATAGAATATTATCTGAAGCGAACCATGGAATTATTAGAGCGGTAAATTTTGAGAATGCGACGGCTACTGCCGCTATTGTCCCGGTTTGAATAACCATGAACAGAGTCCATCCATATAAAAAGCCGATCAATGGATTGTAGGCTTCCTTAAGATAAATATATTGGCCTCCGACCCGCGGCATCATTGCGGCAAGCTCGCCGTAACTTAATGAGCCGATGATCGTAAATATTCCGGTTATAAGCCAGACGAGCAGAAGCAGTGCGCCGGAACCGACTGTCCGGGCCATATCGGAACTAACAATAAAAATACCGGAACCGATCATCGACCCGATTACAATCATCGTAGAATCGAACAACCCGAGTTCGCGTTTAAATTCGGTATTTGGTTCTATATTTTTAATTATAATCTCCCTTCAAATTTTTCTTAAAAAAATTTTAATTGTATCTATTTGAAATTATAAACAAATACTCATCCGGTTATTTCCGAAATCCGAAATACTTAATCCTTTTAGTTCTTCTTCAGAATCTCAATCATCGACTGATGAATTTTCCCGTTTGTAGCTAAAATTCTCTTTGAATATATGTCCATTTCATTGCCGTCGAAGTCGGTTACTAATCCGCCGGCTTCTTCAACTATGAGCTTTCCCGCACACATATCCCATGGGTTTAAATAAACTTCCCAGAATCCGTCAAATACACCTCTCGCAACATAGCAGAGATCAATTGCCGCAGAACCCAGGCGCCTGATTCCCCTCGCAGCCCTCGTAAGTGAGGCAAACTTTCCGAGTGCATTATCTGGATTTGCAGAAATTCCATAAGGAAAACCCGTAACCAGGAGAGCATGGCCCAGATTATCATTTTCCGTAACTTCAATTTTTTGAGAACCGGCAAATGCGCCTTTTCCCTTTTCGGCAGAATAAATAATATTCTGCATTATATCATAAACCACTCCTGCGATAGTCTCCTTGTTTTTTCTTAAGCCTATCGAGATCGAGAAGACCGGAAGCCCGTGCGCAAAGTTCACCGTTCCGTCCAGCGGATCAATTACCCAAAGATATTCACGACCTTCTTTAATGTTCCCGCTTTCCTCGGCGAGGATTCCGTGAGAAGGATATTTTCTTTTTATAAAATCGGTAATGTGTTTTTCCGACAATTTATCGACTTCGGTAACCAGGTCTTTCTCGTTGCTTTTATAATCGATTTTAAAATTTTTATGAAATTTTTCTCTTATAATTTCACCTGCTTCCCTGGAGATTTGAATTAGATCATTTATCATAAATTCTTTCTGTTTTTATTCAATAAATATACAAATTTTAAAAAGCAGGCTGATAAAAATTTCCTTAAAAATCAAGTAAATTAAAGGAACAAGCATATTGCAGCCAATGTTTCTTTCCTTGAATGCCCCTCCATATTTTGGTATATTTGAAAAAAAAATCGAGAACTCATAAGGTTATCCCAAAGCTAAATTATGAAAGTTATGAGTTTTCATTATTTATGATCTATATGGAGCTAATTTGAACGATTTAGAAGATTTAGAAATAAAAAACACTAACGATATTTCAGTTGTTGATAATATACCCGATGTTCTTCCAATCTTGCCTTTAAGAGATATTGTAATCTTTCCCTATATGATATTCCCGGTTCTGGTAGGAAGAGAGCAGTCAATCCGCGCAGCTAATTATGCACTAGACAAAACCAAATTTATTTTCCTTTCGGCTCAGAAAAAATCGACCATTGAAGATCCTAAAAGAGAAGATATATACCCTGAAGGAACCATTGCAAAAATTGTCCAGATTTTAAAGCTGCCTAACGGCTTAATGAAAATTCTGGTTGATGGACTTCTCCAGGGGAGGATTATTGAATTCACCGATAGAAAAGATTTTTTTGAAGGAAGAATTGAAGTTATAGTTCCATCAGTCAAGCAGGATCACGAAATGGACGCGATGATCCGGCAGATGGCACAGCTTTTCAAAGATTATGTAAAAATCAGCCGGAACATTCCCAAAGAAGCAATGACGGCCTTTGAGAATATCGAAGAACCGGATCGAAAATTATTCTACGTCGCGGCAAATATTAATCAGCAGATAAATGTAAAGCAGGGCATCCTTCAGAAACTCACCTTGAAGGATCAATATTATGAAGTAATAAAAATATTGAATTCCGAAATCGATATCCTGAAAATCGAAAAAGAAATTGACACCAAAGTCCAGGAGAATATCGCAAAGACACAGCGTAAGTTTATTATCCAGGAGCAGATAAAAATTCTGCAGGATGAGCTTGGAGAGGAAGAGGATACGTCACCGGAATTTTTAAAGCTAAGGGATGAAATTAAAAAAGCCGGAATGTCTAAGGAGGCTGAGCAAAAATCCTTCGAAGAGCTGAATAAGCTGAAAAAAACTCCTCCGATGTCTCCTGAATCTACCGTAATCAGGAATTACCTGGACTGGCTTGTCGAAGTCCCCTGGTCTAAAAAAACTAAAGACAACCTGAACATAAAACATGTTCAGAAAATACTGGATGAAGATCATTTCGGATTGGAAAAGCCCAAGGAGAGAATCATTGAGCATATCGCAGTATTAAATCTAGTAAAGCAAATGCGCGGGCAGATACTTTGTTTTGTCGGACCTCCGGGGGTAGGAAAAACATCTTTAGGAAAATCGATTGCCCGGGCACTAGGGAGAAAGTTTGTACGGATTAGTTTAGGAGGCATTAGAGACGAAGCTGAAATCAGAGGGCATAGGCGTACTTATATCGGGTCTATGCCCGGGAAAATCGTCCAGTCAATGAAAAAGGCTGCTACAATAAACCCGGTAATGCTGCTTGACGAAATAGATAAGATGAGCATGGACTTCAGGGGCGATCCCTCTTCGGCAATGCTCGAAGTCCTTGACCCGGAACAAAACCATACATTTAATGATCATTACCTTGAAGTGGATTATGATCTTTCCCAGGTAATGTTTATCACTACTGCAAATATCCGTTACAATATCCCTCTTCCCCTGCAGGACCGGATGGAAATAATTGAGCTCCCGGGATATCTTGAACACGATAAATTAGAAATCGCGAAAAGACATTTGATTCCGAAAAAACTCGAAGCACACGGATTAATTAACAGGAAGGTGGAGTTTACCGACGGAGCAATAAATAAGCTGATTTCCGAGTATACCCGTGAAGCCGGCGTTAGAAATCTTGAAAGGGAATTAGCATCCATCTGCAGGAAGCTGGCCAGAGAAATAGTCCTCTCCGAAAGCACAAACGGACGCACTAAAAAAGCAACTAAATATGTGGTGGATGAAAACAAGGTTGAAGAGTTTCTTAAGGTTCCGAGGTTCAGATATCAGAAGCATGTCAAGGAACCAAGGGTAGGCAGTGTAACAGGGCTTGCTTGGACCAGTGTAGGAGGAGAGCTTCTTTCCATCGATGTAACTACCATGAGCGGAGCAGAAAAATTAACTTTGACCGGGCAGCTTGGAAACGTTATGAAAGAATCCGCACAGGCTGCATTAAGCTATATCCGATCTAAAGCAAAGGAATTAAAATTAAATCCCGAGTTTTTTAAAGGGAAAGAAATCCATATTCATGTGCCGGAAGGCTCCATACCTAAAGACGGCCCTTCAGCCGGAATTACTATGGCAATGGCTCTCTTCTCCGCTATCAGCGGAAAACCTGCTTCTACCGATGTGGCAATGACCGGCGAAATTACATTGAGAGGTCAGATTCTTCCAATCGGTGGATTAAATGAAAAGCTGCTCGCCGCCAAGAGACACGGCTTGACAAAAGTATTAATTCCTAAAGAGAATGAAGTGGATTTAAGAGAAATTCCGGATAAAGTTAAAGAGGGTCTGAGTATCATACCGATTGAAAAAATCGAAGACGCCATTCCCTATCTCTTCAACGGTAAGGTAAAATCTTCTGGGAGAAAATCGATTAAAAATAAAAAGAGTAAAGGTAAAGGAAGAACTGTTGCAGGAAGCAATCGTCATAAGAAGTAATCTTACGGATGAAGAGAAATACTTAGAGCTGAAAAAGCAGTTAAAATCTTTAATCAGCAGTAAAGATCATATATTATCGAGCTTGGCCAACTGCACTGCAGCATTGAAGCAGACATTTGAAAAGACGAGCTGGGCAGGCTTTTACCTTCTTGAAGGAGATTGCTTATATTTAGGACCTTTCCAGGGAAAAGTTGCTTGCACCGAAATTGCGATTGGAAAAGGTGTCTGCGGAACAGCCGCCGAAAAAAAAGAAACTATAATTGTCCCGGATGTAAATGAATTCCCGGGACATATTGCCTGTGATGCAGATTCAAAATCGGAAATAGTTATTCCCATAATTAAAGGTGATAAAGTATTCGGCGTATTGGACCTGGACAGCAATTCATACGGGGCTTTTGATTTAACTGATAAAAAACACCTGGAGGATATAGTAAATTTTTTATCTAGAGAAATTTTATAATTAAATTGTCTAACTGCTAAATTGTCTAACTGTTAAATTGTAATAAGAATTTTTAAAAATTATGTCATTTATAGTTACAGCAAGAAAATGGCGCCCGCAGAGATTCAGCGATGTTGTGGGGCAGGAGCATATAACTACAACACTTAAGAATGCAATCAGAAACAACAGGATTGCACACGCCTATTTGTTTACCGGGCCGCGCGGAGTCGGAAAAACTACAACGGCAAGAATACTTGCCAAAACGCTGAATTGCACAAATCCAAATGATGCCGAACCCTGCAATGAATGCGAGATGTGCAGGACTATCCAGACTTCCCAACTGATGGATATTATTGAAATTGACGGCGCATCAAACCGCGGTATTGACGAGGTAAGGACATTAAGGGATTCTGTAAAGTACGCTCCTACAAAAGGAAAATATAAAGTTTATATCATCGATGAAGTGCA
>DATKLQ010000181.1:0-5495 GCA_035542335.1 Ignavibacteriaceae bacterium
GAAAAAAGGATTTAATATTGAGGGCCTGCTACTGGTTTTAGGTACCTGGCCTGTATACACACTCTCATTAATTGCAGCTGCTCTGAATATTCAGATCCCTTTTATTTCAACACCCAAGTCGCCCTCCAAAAACGGCTCCATAAAAATAATTCTTCCGCAGATAATAATAACTGGTGCTTTGCTTTCAGGAATCATTTATAGAATAGTGAACTATATCGACTATCTCTCACTAATTACAATTCTATTTGCCGTAATACTGATTCTCCTTCATTGGGGTATTTTTCATGCCACCTGGGAAAGTTTTAAGAGGGCAAAATCATCTAATGAACCGCATTCCATCGAAGATTTGATTGTTTCTTCATCTAAGGTTTCCATGATGAAGGCAAAGCAATCTTAAGTTGAACAAATTCTTGTATTAGGATTTAAATTTAATTTGAGCATGCAATCGAAAGTCACATTAATAATCCCCGTTCATAATTCGGCCGCTACAATTAAAGATACTCTCGAATCTGTTATAGGGCAAACTTTCGGCGGGTGGGAAGCTGTTATCGTTGATGACGGTTCATCCGATGAAACCGAAGAAATTGTGAGAAACTATTTAAATAAAGATAAAAGAATCCGATTCATTAAACAACAAAAATCCGGAGTTTCAGCCGCAAGAAATACCGGGATTGAAAATGCCCTTAATGATTGGCTGCTTTTTTTGGATGCCGATGACTTGATTAAGCCCGAAATGCTCGAAAAGATGATTAAAGCTGCACGCCTTCATCCGGAGTGCGATCTGATCCTCTGCAACTGGGAGCGGCTCACTGTCGACGGCAAAACCATTATGGAAATCGGACCGGACTGGAAAGATGTCGATGCTTTTAATCTTTTTGCATTTACCTGCGCCTTCTGCATTCATTCCTGTTTGGTGAAAAAATTGGCGGTGCTCAAAGTCGGAAAATTCGATCAATCACTTATTACCTGTGAGGATTGGGATTTGTGGCAGAGAATTGCGAGAACCGGGGCTAAGTTTACCTTGATTCCCGATTACCTTGCGGTTTACAGGATGAGATCCGCATCTGCATCTAACAAAGGAATTCAATTATTTAAAGACGGATTGATTGTTGTTTCTAGAGGACATTCTAAAGATCCTAGGGTTTTTAATCCGGATGAAAAATATATTAACGGTACTTCAGCACCGGATTTAAGGAAGGCAATATTTGGACTATTTACATGGTCCGCAGGATTAATGTTTGGTTCCGGCGATAATCCTTTAAGGCTCCTGGAGCATCTGCCGAAAATTGAATTACATTTTATTAATGTAACCGGTTTTGCAAATGAGTTTTTCAGGGCGGCTATTCTCCCAACAGGCCGGTCATTTGAAGTATGGGAGGAATTATATAATAAAAATTTTGAGGTACTGAAATCATTCCTTAAAAAAGTCGAGGATTTGACTTTCATGCCTGAATTCGTAAATAGATGTTTAATTTCATTTGAAAGAATTTTCCTGAATGAGGTAAACTTTTCTTCTCCAAAAATACTGGGAACTACTTTAGGCATTCCTCTCGATATCACCCGTGAAATTAATCATCTCTTTACTGAAAAACATATTGAAAAAGTTATCATTAAAATTACTGCTGAAGAAAAAGTTTTAGGCAATATTGAACTCCCGGTAATAAACGGATTTATCCACAAATATGTAATCAAAGATGCTGCGGCCGAAAATTATGGCTGGCGGATTTTAGGTGAATTTTTTAAAGAAAATATTTACAGGAATTTAACCTTAAAAAGGCTTATCGTCCTAAAACTTATAATGAAGCTGCATAAAAAGGATATCCGTAAATATTCAATAAATTATTTTGAAAAGCTCCACGATTTTATAGGATGGGCAATTTTCCTACAGGAATGCTTCAATAGGCCGCTCTGGACCACTAAAAGATTTTATCTGCCGTTCCGTCAATTAAAATTTGTACGGACAGTAGTACAAAATACTGATCCCTTAATAATTGAGATTGGGAATGAAATTCCAAATTTAAAATTGATAAAACAGGATCTGATTCTGATAATTACTGCCGGTGGAAATGCCTGTGCAAAAATAAGTATAAGCACCCGGAAAAAATTCTTACATGCTCAGGAATTAAGAAGTATTATTATTAAAGAGCTGGGTTACGAATTATGCAGAATGGTAGTAAGGGAAATTCTGCTTGAAAAAGAATTAAAAGAAAAGATCTCATTGATTGAAAGAATGCGGGATATCTACCGGGAAACTGTCTTAAAAGCCTCTCCCGGAAGGGGAGCAGCGGATTCCTGCAGCAATTCATACGAAATAAAAAAAATAATTTCAAGCAGAGAAAAAACCCTAATTATTCCTAGAAGGAACTCTCAGTTCCAGGATGATAGTTCAGCCAGGTTCGCATCGCTTCCTATTGAAACTTTTATTAATTCAATAGGGCAGAAAGTAAAATACATGACAAACAAGGCTGAAATGGAAATTTCCCCCGATTCTAAAAACTATGATTATCTTATTTATTCGCCTAATGTAATTACAGCGGGAGGAGATAATCCGTTGTTAGTTAAAGACCTCCGTGTATATGAGCCAAAAAAGTACAGAATCAAATTTCCGGCTCATGCATGGGAGCTGCCTATATTGATGTACCATAGAATTGCACCATCAGGTTCCGATTTGACGAAGCCGTATAGAATAACTCCTTCAGAATTCGAGAAGCAGATGCAGTATTTGCACGGTGAAGGTTACCGCACGGTTTCATTTGAGGCATGGTATGCTGCTGTAAAATTGAATAAACCTCTTCCGGGGAAAACAATTATCCTGACATTCGATGACGGTTATCTTGACTTCTATCAATATGCATTCCCGGTTTTAGAAAAATACAAGCTCGGTGCTTATGTTTTTATTGTCACGGATAATGTAGGTCAATTTAACGAATGGGATCAAAGATTAGGGGAGAAAGTACCTTTAATGAATTGGGGCCAAATTGCAGAATTAAATAATGAGGGAATCGGCTTCGGTTCTCATGGCTCAAATCACAGGCCGTTGACTGCTTTAAATAGCGAGCAGCTTGCCTGCCAATTTTTAAATTCATTAAATGCACTTCGGAAGAATTTGGGGACTACGATTAATTCAATTGCTTATCCTTACGGGGATTACGATCCGGTTGTAAAGCATATTGCAGGTGCATGCGGTTACACTTTTGCCTTAACCTGTGATAATGGGAAATGCGGTAAATATTCCCAGCTCCTTGCTCTTCCAAGAATCGAAATATCCGGATCGGATAGTCTAGAAAGCTTCATCAGAAAAGTTGAAAAGTATCTATCTATCCGGAATTAAATCGCCGCCGAAAATAATATTTGAAAGCTCCAGGTTTTTCAGCAAATAATCGAGCTTCTCTTTAAAGATATTCGGATTAATACCCTTCCCGCGGATAATTGTTGAATTAGGAGAGGAGAAACATTATTTTTGGAGCGCTTGAATCAAAATATACCTTAGTTAAAAGAGTTCATACAGTGGTCCAATTCTTTTTAATTAAGGGAATAGAAGAATAGCTTTATAAATACTACGGGCCCGTAGCTCAGTTGGTTAGAGCAGCTGACTCATAATCAGCGGGTCGGAGGTTCAAGTCCTTCCGGGCCCACGAAAAATAGCTTGAAAACGAAAGAAACCGTCTGATCCCGAGATGGTTTTTTTGTGTTAACAGCATTCAAGTTATATCCTGCTTTTCAACACTCCACCGACTTATATCAACTTGAAAAAATAAATTATGATAATCTTATTTTATTGCTTATTCTGTTTCCAAAATTTTTTCTTAAAATTACAAATGATATGAAATAGGGTAAATCTAGAATTCCATATAGTAGCGGAAATGTTCTAAAATATTCCGGATGAATCGGAAGATGAGTTTATTTTATTGATTTTTCTTGACTATAGAAACTAGCTTTGCTACATTCTATTACGGATATTTTATCAATAAATGATTTTATCCCTCTTAAAACCTTAATTGCATTACGGTTGTTAAAATTAATTAGAGAGTAATTTTTTAATCTTTTTTATCTAAAAACTTAAATAGAAAAGAGGAACATTTATTACGTATACTTAATCAAAAGAAATATTGGGGTATATAAATCCTTTACCTGCCCCTGATTATTAATCCTTTTCCCATACTATAGTTAATCCTTCACATACTTTGAAAGACACCCTTATTTCTTTTAGGTAAACATTCCTTATTTAAGTTGGGCATTGGTTCTGATGAGAATGCCGAAGCTGACAACGGTATTTTGTTCCTTACAATTTCATTCGGGATATATTTTATAAACCATGTGCTGCTTTATTGGTTTTTACTGCTCCATTGATAAGATTTATTTACATAAATGGTAATCCCTGATAGTTTATCTACTAAAATATTTCAATCAGAGTTATTTAAAACTTAATTCTAGATTTATGTTTTTAGCTTGAACGAATATTACCAAACAAAATGGAGACGTTTTATAAGTAATAAGAAGGCTCATCCGTTTTTTAAGCTTGGCAAGGCCCCTGCAAAACGGGATAAAAGAAATATTTTGTTTTCAGCAGTGCTTAAGGTTTTGCCAGAAGTTCCTTCTCAATGGGATTTTGACAGCGATATGGCGAAACAGCCAATTCCCACCCCAATGTTCGCTAATGATTGGCTGGGTGATTGTGTTATTGCAGGACGTGCACACATGACTATCCGTTTCGAGTATTTTGAGCAAGGCGGTACAATTCTGCCCATAACTGATAAAATAGTTATAAACGAATACAAACGTGAAGGCGGACGTATGTCAGGACAAGAAGGACTGATATTGCTTGATTCATTAAACCAATGGAGGAAAAAAGGCTGGAAGATTGGGAGACATAATTATAAAATATATGCTTTCACTGAAGTTAGCCGAACTAGAACTGACGAAGTTAAAGTTGCCGTTCGTTATCTGAACGGTGCTTACGTTGGTCTGGCACTGCCTGATTCCTGGAGAGATCAAATGGATCGCGGACAACCTTGGGATATTGTGCCGGGTCCAAGCGGTAATCCAAATCCGCAAAGCGGGCACTGCGTGTATGTATGCGGATATACCTCAAAAGGACCTGTCTGCATTACGTGGGGCAGAAAGCAGTCGATGACCTGGAAGTTTTTTACCACATGCAGTGATGAAGTTTATGCAATAGTCGATAACCGAAACCGTTTTACAAAAAATTCTCCGGTAGATCTGATTAAGCTTCAAAGTATTTTATCGTCTCTGTAGCAGCAGATTTTTTATTCGGGAAAGG
The DNA here is from genome assembly GCA_035542335.1 of Ignavibacteriaceae bacterium. GTDB lineage: Bacteria > Bacteroidota > Ignavibacteria > Ignavibacteriales > Ignavibacteriaceae > DATKLQ01. The sequence continues at coordinate 5,282 of DATKLQ010000181.1, forward strand.
TTAAACATCCTAAATGAATCTGCCCAATAAATGACTGTCATTGACTTGCAGGTGTAATCTGATTTCTGAAATTAAAGTAAGCAGTGACGTGCTTATTATAGGACAGACAGAGAGAAGTAACATGGAAAATTTTTTTAGGAAACTGCTAGTATTATTTAATAAAATTTTCAAAGGGAACATTGCCGCCCATTTAGTTTTAATTATCTTACTAATA
>DATKLQ010000182.1:0-5527 GCA_035542335.1 Ignavibacteriaceae bacterium
TCCTCGCATCCCTTACATAAGGAATTATAGAGCGGGAAAAATACATTGCATAATTGTTGTAATCGAAGACGACTTTCACCACTGAGGGAGATTTTAATTCTTCGATAGATTCGATTTTTTTTGCTAGCGTGCTCACCTTTACCGAGTTATCAAACAGCAGCGGTTCGATTGCCTGATCAATCATAGCTCCCTTAATAAAGGGCTCGTCCCCCTGAATATTCACAATTATTTTAGCCTCGGGAATACTTCTTACGGCATAAGCGATCCGGTCGGAACCCGTTGAAATATTTTTTGGAGTTAAAATGGTTCTCCCGCCGAATCCTTTAACTACCTGAGCGACTTTTTCGTCATCCACGGCGACAGCAATTTCATTTATAAGCTTAGATTTTGAAGCATTTTCATAAGTATGCTGAATCATCGGTTTTCCGCCGATTTCTGCCAGGGGTTTTCCGAGCAGCCGGGTTGAAGCGAAGCGTGCTGGAATGATGCCTATAATCACAGGAGCTCCGGAGTATGAGGGTGTTCGATATTCGAAATTCTGTGTTGGATATTCATTATTAACAAGCTCTTTGGTTTTTATATTTTGGCCGGCAAATAGTCAAAGATAAATGAGATATATATAATTTGAATCCGGATTCCCTGGAAATACTTCTATTAAACTCGTGATCATTTAAAGTCATTTGTAGTCATTGTCATTTATCGTAAATCAAAAATCATAAATCGTAAATCAGAATTGTCATTCGTAGTCATGCATCCATGCTTTCTATAACATCTTCCATCATCCATCACCCATCATACATCATACATGCCGGATCATTTATTGGTTATTCGGTTGTCATTCATAGTCAATTGTAGTCGTTTATCGTAAATCATAAACCAGAACTCCTGCCAAGTGAATGGGGCATAGAGTATTGAGTTCCTCTATTTACCATCCGTCAACGTCCGACAAGTCGGATTCGCCGGACAGGTTTTCCATTTTCCATGCTCTAGTTGCCAACTGCCTACTGAAGACTGTAGACTGAAAACTTATCCAATTACCTTCGGTACTTTAAAAAATTCTTCATCCTTATCCGGTGCATTCTTCAATGCCTCTTCCCTGTCGGCGCCCGGCTTCACCTCGTCCTCTCTAAAAAAATCGGAACCTTCCACAGGATGAGAAAGCGGTTCTACATTTTCCGTATCAAGCTGGTTTAGTTTTTCCATGTAAGTTAAAATTTCATTCAGCTGCCAGGTGAAGTTTTCAATCTCCTTTTCGTTAAATTTTAACCTTGCGAGTTCCGCAATATGTTCTACATCTTTTATTGTAACAGCCATAAGAACGATCCAATTTTATTTAATTTCAAAATATAAATTAATACAAATTCATAAAATTTTGAATCTGGAATCTGCAAAGGGCAAAGCGCCTTGAGCATTGGGAAGGTGCACTCTGCATTTCCTGTGTGGCATTCGGTTGTCATTTAATAGTCATTCGTGGTCATTTATGGTCATTTGTCGTATATCTGAAGCTTTAATTGAATATTGCTGATTGAAAATTGAACATTGATTATTTTTTCTTCTATCTTCTGTCTCCTGTCTTCTGTCTCCTGTCTTCTGTCTTCTCTGTCCCATTCTTGTTTCTCCATTTTCCATTTACCATTTTCCATTTTCCATGTTCTGAATAACTATCCCTCTTACTTTTTCCATAAGCTGAACCTCATCTTTCCTGTTCGAGATATTTTCAGTAGGGATAGGCCGGCCAAAATGCACGTAAATGGTTCCGCTTTTGATTTTAAATTTCCCTTTGGGTAAAATTTTTGATGCTCCGCCGACTGAAACCGGAATTATGGGAAATCCTACCTTCGATGCTAAGTAAAATGCTCCGCGTTTAAAGGGCTGAACTTCTCCCGTTCTGCTTCTTGTGCCTTCGGCAAATAACAAAGGAGAAAGTTTTTTCCCAATCATTCTTTTTTTTGCTTCTTCAATGCTTTTTAAAGCATCTTCAACATTAGCCCTGTCGATCATAATGTAAGGCCCCATTTTGAGCTGCCATCCGAATAGAGGGATCCTGCTCAGCTCTTTTTTAAAAACAATGCTAATGGGAACCGGTATCGAATATTGCAGGGAAGGAATATCAAACTGGCTGCTGTGGTTCGAAACAAAAACATAAATACTTTTGTGATCAAAATTTTCCAGCCCGGTGATAGACAATTTAATCCCGGAAATCAGCAGAATACCTTTGGACCAGATTTTTGACAGCTTATAATATAAATAAAAGCTTCTGTCTATGATTGAAAAAAGCATAGCCAGTGCGGAACAGATGATCGTATGAATAATTATAAAAAAGATTTTAATATAGGATGACACAGTTTATCAAAATGAATAATAATTTATTTCCGCCGCATTTTTATTTTTCTAAGGTCAACAAGGCAGCATCAGGGGCAATATTATTTTTCCCGGCGAATGCTTCGATAGCGGCAACCCTGTTTTTAACAGAAGGATGGCTGTAGAAAAACCATTCTACAAACGGATGCGGATCTTTATCGGCCAAATTCTGCTGAGTTAACTTTTCCAGAGTACGGATAAAAGCAGCAGTTTTCCTTGTTGCGGAAACCGCATACTGATCGGCTTCGTATTCGTATTTCCTGGACAAGATATTTGACAAGGGTGTTTGAATAACGCCGATCAACATTCCCCAAAGAGAAAGAAGAGGCAGGGCCGCAATCTGATTAATTGAAGCAAATCGAAACCAATCCAGTGAAATATGATAAAGTACTGAAATTAAAAATAATGTGAGAAAGCTCGATGCAGTCCCGATTATAATATTTTTTAGGATATGCTTTTTCTTATAATGACCAAGTTCGTGAGCGATTACAGTTTCAATTTCATCTTCTGAGTAGCTGTTTAATAGAGTATCTCCCAGGAGTATTCTTTTGGATTTTCCTATCCCGGTAAATGCTGCATTTGCTTTCTTAGTATTCTTACTCATATTAAATGTATAAACATTCTCAACCTTTATTCCCGCATCTTGGGCAAGCACTGCGATTTTCATTTTAAGATTTTCATTATCAATGGGGGTAATTTTATAAAAAATCGGAAGGATAAAAATGGGAACAATTCTGGCTAAAATTACCGAAACAATAAAAAGCAGGATTGAGAAAGGCAGCCACCATAAATTTCCGAAGTTATTCAATACATAAAAAAAGAAGATAAGTATTGGAATTCCGATTAGGGCCGAGACTAACATCCCTTTTAAATTTTCCCATATCCACTTTAAGAAAGTTTGATTGGATAGATTATATTTATGCTCAAGGTAAAAGCCGGTATAAAAGCTGAAGGGGAAAAAAATAATTCCCCCTGCAATTCCCAAAGAAACAGTATATGCCAGAAATAGAAGGTATTTTCCTTTAAAATATCCCGCAAGCAAATTTTCAAGACCGCCGCTTAAACCGGTCAAGACAAAAAAGAGAATCAGGGTGAAGGATAAAATTCCCTCGGAAATGCCGACGGCTAATTTGACATTATTGTACTTTTTCGAATCCATAAATCAAACTTATAGATGAAATGAGAGCCAATCAACTAAAATGGAATGAATAAAAAATCCCGTGAGTATTAAATAATCACGGGATTAAGCAAAATTCAATTTGTTTATTAAATTAACCTTTACTTTTCTTTAATGATTTCCCGTCCTCGCTTATCCTTGAGGCATATTTAGCAGGATCTTTTTTAAATTTGCTTAAGCATTTATTGCAGCAGAAAGCATATGTCTTTCCTTCATAAGTATAGGTTATACTTTTATCAACATCTTCTCCTGAAACTGCACAAATTGAATTAAACGGTTTGCTATCAGCAGTTGCAGTTCCTTCCTGCTGAACTTCCTTTTCGGGTGTGCGTGCGCGGATTCCTGTTTTTTCATCTTTTTTCTGATCAGATTGGGCAAAACTGTTTACGGAGTAACCGAGAACAATAAAAAACAGGATTAATAGAATACCGAGCTTCGTCATATTGATCCTTCCTTTAGTTTTTAATCTATGGTATTTGGATGAACTGTTTTTATTTCAGATACAATAAAAGAATTTGAAAGGAATAGAGAATGATGCAGAACACAAGGATTAAATTACCTTGAGATTTTCTTTTTGAACCCATCCGATTTTCCCGTCGAGCAGTCTTATTTTAACCCAGTCCTGCACATTATCTTCAAGCTTTACTTTTAATCCTTCATGAACAATGAAAGCGTCGCTGCTGCCGGCATCAGGAGATAATTTCACAGGTGCCTCAGATTGAACTATTACTCCGTTTTTAACAGAAAGTTCCCTATTAAATTTTATAATCAGCAGTGATGCGGTTACGGCTAAAAGGAGGAGAGCAGCTAGTCCCGAGTAAAAGGAAATTTTTTGAACCCGCTGGTTTTTTGAAAAGAAATAAAATCCTATACCAGCCAGAACAAACAAATAGAATAAATATGCAGCATATGTCCACCCGGTTAAGCTGAAAAACGCGAGCAGGCTTTCCCAGTACTGAAAGATAAAAAATTTAGGCAGCATCTCTACCTTATCAACTGTTTTGGCATTAGCCAGGGCAAGATTATGCTGAATGTCTTCATCTGAAGGAGAAAGCTCCAAGGCTCTTTCATAATTGAGTATGGCAAACCCGATTTTCCCTGTGCGGTAATATGCGTTTCCCAGATTATAATAGAGAGAGGTTCCTTCAAAACCATTTCTAATGAGCTGTTCGTAAGTGTCTATTGCTTTTTCATATTCCTTGTTCTGATAAAAATTGTTTCCTCTGCGCAAAACATCTTCGGGGGTCTCGGCGAAAGCCGTATTGAGAAATCCGATTATCAATATAAGCAGAATAAAAGCGGAGGATTTCTTCTCCGGCAAGATTTTTTTCAAACTAATTTTATCCATTTTTTTTCAAGCCAAGTGATTTTTCAATTTCAATTATGATATCTGCCGAACGTCCGTACATATCTTCCATTTCAGGAATTCCATTGGATTCAGGAGCAAACCTTATATATTCGCATTTCTCGGAACACCGCTTGAAATTCATTATCAGATCCTTTTCCAAATTCTTTTTTTCCAGTTCCGCTACGGCTCTATCGAGCGAAAGCTCCGATTTAGGAATATGAAATTTATCCTCAAGATAACCATATAAAGCCTGCGAAATTTCGGAATAGAATCCGTTCTGGTCGTTTGAATCCATTAATGTTTTAGCTTTTTTCAATTTAGATTTTGCAATTTTCTGAGCACGCTGGTACCTGAGCATCTGAAGATTAGCAGATAGTTTTTCATTCCTTTTCTTAAAAAGTACAAGACCAATGAGCGCAAAAAGCGGAACTGCAGCAGCCGTCCAAAATCCGAAGTGATACAGAAGAATGCCGCTTCTTTTATTAATATCGTCAGCTGAAGTTTTTATATACCTGATATCCTCGCCAAGGAGTTTTATATCCTCTTTAGAATAACCGGCAAGATCTGATTCTCCGCCGGCTGTTTTTTCAACATTTATAGTATACTTTGAAGTTGATAGTGTGACAAAACTTTTCTTGGCG
>DATKLQ010000183.1:0-5222 GCA_035542335.1 Ignavibacteriaceae bacterium
TATTTTGACGGAATAATGACCGGCAATTTCCTTTGGCTGAGATTTTATTCGGGAAATATCCAGAATGCAGAAAAATTTGCAGTTGAGAAAAATTTAGAAATTACTAATTCTGCCCTCGGGTACCTGCAGAATAAATATCAAGGTGAGAAACCTTAAATATTGTCTTTTTGAATTCGAAAAAAAATATTTTAAATTTATGTTAAGTTTTGGAATACTTAAGCGGAATTGAAATTTTGATGAAATTAACTCTTTACTTTTCTATTAAAAGGGAATTATCATTTCCTCTTCTAATTAAATATCAATCCATATTTTCCGGGAGGATTAATGAAACGAGGAATGCTTATCGGCTGTTCAATAGCTGGGGTAATATTGCTTATAATAGCCGTCCTTGTGTTTTGGGGGATTGGTTCCTACAACAATTTAGTTACCTTGAATGAAACTGTAAACCAGAGCTGGAGCCAGGTTGAAAATCAATATCAAAGAAGAGCAGATTTAATTCCGAACCTCGTGAATACTGTGAAAGGGTATGCAAATTTTGAAAGAGGAGTGTTGACGGATGTAACGGAAGCGAGAGCTAAAGTGAGCCAGATGAACATTACCCCGGAAATCTTAAATGATCCGCAGACATTCCAGAAGTTTCAGCAGCTCCAGGGACAATTGAGCAATGCACTCTCACGCCTGCTTGTGACAGTCGAAAATTATCCCGAATTAAAAGCCAACGAAAATTTCCTTCAGCTCCAGGCTCAGCTTGAAGGAACTGAAAACAGGATTTCAGTCGAGAGAAGAAAATTTAATGAAACGGTTCAAAATTACAATACCACTATAAAAAGATTTCCGGGTTCGGTGTTTGCTGGTATATACGGATTTAAAGAGAAGGCGTATTTCAGAGCAGTTCCCGGCTCGGAAACTCCCCCTAAGGTTGAGTTCTAAGATTTGATGAAATTTTTTATCTGCTGTTTTTCATTAATTACAACTATTTCGGCTCAGCCGAAACTTCCCGAATTAAAGCAATGGGCCAGCGACTTCACAGGTACACTCACATCGAGCCAGCTTGATAATTTAAATTTTAGACTAAAAACTTATGAGGATACTACCAGCAATCAGCTTGTGGCCGTAATGATTTCCACATTGGATGACTATCCCCTCGAAGATTTTGCATATGAAACTGCCGAAAAAAATAAAATCGGAACGAAAGAACACGATAACGGGGCGCTCTTTCTGGTAGTAAAAGATGATCATAAAGCGAGAATTGAAGTAGGTTACGGATTGGAGGGGGTTCTACCCGATGCATTGGCAAGTTCGATAATTAGGAATGTGATGATACCCCGTTTTAAAGAGGAAGACTATTACGGGGGAATATCGGACGGCATTCAAGCCGCTATCTCGGCTATTGCCGGAGAATATAAAGCTCAACCTGATAATGACAGAAAGAAAGAAAGTCCAGGATTCATTCCTTTAATATTTATCATAATTTTTATTTTTTCTTTTTTATTCAGAAGAAGAGGCAGAAGAAACGGATTTATCTTTTTCCCGGGAGGATTCGGCGGCTCTTCAAGGGGTGGCTGGGGAGGATTCGGAGGCGGCGGATTTTCCGGAGGGGGCGGATTTTCCGGCGGCGGCGGCTCATTCGGCGGAGGCGGCGCAAGCGGAAGCTGGTAGTGGAATAGTGAAGTGGAGTAATGGAGTGTTGGAGCAATGGAATAGGACTGATGCATTGTATTCGATATTCATTATTCAAATGTTCGGTATTCGATATTTATTTTCGGCTGGAATGATTGAAGATTGGAATAATGGAATAATGGAAGAGAATTTCGAATTTCGGTTTAATTCGAAATCCGCAATCCGTAATTCGAAATAAGCTCATCTCTATGTGAACAATTCAATTGAATCATTTACAGAATTTTTATTACTTTTGCTTAAACAATTTTAACTTACGCGGGAGAAACTAATGGCTATAATGATTACCGAAGAGTGCATTAATTGCGGAGCTTGTGAACCGGAATGCCCTAATACAGCGATATATGAAGGAAGTGCAAAATGGGAGCTGGTAGGAAAAGAATATGGTGAAAATGACTCCGCCCCGTCGGGTGCCGCAGGATTCTTCTCGATGGATTTCTTCTATATTGTACCCGATAAATGCACCGAATGCGTCGGTTTTCATGATGAGCCTCAATGTGCTGCCGTCTGCCCGGTTGATTGCTGCATTAAAGACCCAAAACACGAAGAATCCCAGGAGGAGCTTCTGAAAAAAAAGGAATACCTGGACGGCATTGGCAGAGTCGGGCGATAATCCGCAAAAAATTTCCTGAAGAATCTGATTTTCTTCCTTCTTTCTTACTATCCGAATTTTCTTCAATATCATTTGATTATTAAAACTTCCTCGATCTGTTTATTTACTATTTGAACGTCATCAAGCAGAAATAGAAAATAAATAACACCCTAAAAATGAGTTCAATTCAGAGAAATGGAATTATTTCCTTTCTCATTTGTGAAAAATGTGATTTTTTATTTCAACAAGTGTTTCATCATTTAAGAAAAAATGTGAAAGCGGCTGAAAAAGAAGATGTGAGAAGTAGTGGCATAATTTTGGGGAATATAGGCCCTAAACAAGAAAATAACTTCAAATATTAAGGAGAAAATTAAATGGCATACATGATAAATGAAGAATGCATCAATTGCGGAGCATGCGAACCGGAATGTCCGAATAATGCAATTTATGAAGGCGGAAATGAATGGGAATTAGACGGTGTAAAGCATGGCGAAGGCGATGCGGCACCCTCAGGTATTGTAGGTTTTTATTCAAATGATTTTTTCTATATTGTTCCCGATAAATGCACAGAATGCGTCGGTTTTCATGATGAACCCCAATGCGTTAGCGTTTGCCCGGTTGATTCGGTGGTTAAAAGACCTTAAGGCTGTTATTTGCTAAAGGGCGGGGGAGAGAACCAGGGGATCGTTCATAAAAATGGGGTATTAAAATAAAAGCAAGGGGAACGAAAAGGATCCTGTACGCAGGTTCCTTTTTCGTTTTTGGGTAATCTGAATTTATTATTCACACCTCTTTCCAATAACCATTTAAAGAATTATATTATATATGTACGAGATATATAGGATTTTCAAAACCCGGCATATCTCACTTTCAATTAGTTAAATAAAAATTAACTAAATAGAAAGGAGCTGTAAAAATGTTTACTAAGGGAGCATTTGAAAAAGCTAAAAATTACTTTGAATCCCACCATAAATTTTCCGAAGATAAAAAACTCTATTGGGGCCCCTGTATAACTATATCGCGGCAGACCGGAGCAGGAGCCGACAAAGTAAGTGAATCACTTGTAAAATTTTTTGATGGCTATAAAAAGGAAAATTCGCCGCAGTGGACCGTGTTTGATAAAAATTTAATTGAAAAGGTTCTTCAAGACTATAACCTTCCGCACCGGCTTGCACAGGTAATGGAAGAAAAAAAATATTCTGCAATTATTTCAATGGCAAATGAACTGCTGGGAGGACAGCCGGGTATCTGGGATTTGATACATAAAACAACGCGGACAATTCTTCAGCTCGCACAAACCGGCAATGTAATAATTATAGGCAGAGGGGGAAATATAATTACTGCCCGCTTGAAGAACAGCTTCCATGTCAGGCTCGTTGCTGCAATGGAGGATAGGATCAAGCATGTACAGGAATTTTACCAGCTCGACAGGACAAAATCAATTGAATTTATAAAAAAAGATGATGCTTCAAGAAGAAATTATTTAATGACTTATTTCAATAAAAATATTGATGACCCGCTGCTTTATCATTTAACGATCAATACAACTATCCTGCCTTATGAAGATGCTGCACAATTAATCGGACTGCAGGTGCTGCAGAAATTTCCCGAAATGTTTTCAAAGCCGGAAGTATTTCACGCAGGTATGGAATCTATTTAAAAAGCATCAAAAACTGCGGCTGATTTCTATACTTGATTTCACTCCTTTCACCTCTCTGATTTCTTCCTTAAATTTTATTTATCTACAAAAAAGGATCTTATGAAAATCGGGAAATATGATCTTCATATTATAGAATCGGGATTTTTCGGATTGGACGGCGGCGCTATGTTCGGAATTATTCCCAAACCTCTTTGGGAAAAATTCAATCCTGCGGATCAGAAAAACCGGATAAAGCTGTCAACCCGGAACCTCCTGCTGAAATCGGATTCTAAAAATATACTGATCGATACCGGAATGGGCAACAAATGGGATGATAAGTCCAAAGAAATATATCAGATCGATCAAAACGAATATTCTCTTGAAAATTCTTTATTTAAAATGAATTTAAAGCCGGCGGATATTACAGATATTATCTTAACTCATCTTCATTTCGATCATACCGGGGGATCGACAAAAATTTCGGAGGGAAAATTATCTCCTTCTTTTCCCAATGCAGTTTATCATGTCAGCAGGAAAAATTTCGACTGGGCAATGAATCCTACCGAAAGAGATAAAGGAAGCTATTTAAAGGAAAATTTTCTGCCCTTAAAAGAATCGGGTGTCATATGTTATTCAAATTCCGGTAAAAATATTGATGATGAAATAGAATTGATTGAAGTAAACGGCCATACCTTTGGGCAGCAGCTTGTAAAAATTGAAGATGCTTCCCGGACTCTTTTATTCTGCGGTGATTTATTCCCGACAACAACACACATTTCGCTTCCGTATATAATGGGCTATGATCTTCAGCCCCTCGTTACACTTGAAGAAAAAAAGAAGATACTGGAGACCGCTGCGGAAGGAGATTGGGAATTATTTTTCGAGCACGATCCTTTGAATGCATTGGCTTCCGTCGAGAGATCCGAAAAAGGATATAAAATTAAGGAGAAGTATAAATCATTTGAGTGACGCAATGCTTGAGGGATTTACGGAGCTTTGTTCGATTAATGATTTGAGTGAAGCTCAGGGGAAAAGATTCATAGTCGATGAAACGGAAATTGCTGTTTTTAAGATAAATGATAATGTATTTGCATTAAGCAATATATGTCCTCATCAGCATACCGCTTTAATATATGACGGCTTCTTAGAGAACGGGTATGTTGTCTGCCCGGCACACGGCTGGATGTTTGATTTGAGAACCGGGAGGACTGCCTCAGGCGGTAAAGGATTGGATCGATATATGGTAAAGATTATAAATGAGAAAGTTTTTGTGAAGGTGATTAAAAAAGAGATTAAATGGTGAGTAAATTAACC
>DATKLQ010000184.1:0-6546 GCA_035542335.1 Ignavibacteriaceae bacterium
AAATTTAATGACATTACTGCAAAAATAAAGGAAACTAAACCAAATTTAGTTCTTCTCGACATAAACCTTGATGAAAAATACGAAGGCTTGAGAGTTGCCGCTTATTTGAATAAATTAGATATACCGTTGATTTTTATTAGCGGTTCATCTGACCTAAAGGCAATTCGTCAAGCAAAAGAGATTAGATCGTGTGATTATATAAGTAAGCCGTTTGATGAAGCAAGGCTTCTTTCGGCTGTTGAAAAATGCTTAAAGGCTAATGAGATTTGAGATGTGCTCCTCCCTGTACTATGATATAATAAAACTAATTTAATTTTTAAAGCTTAACTTAGTTAGGAAATAAACTATTTTACCATTAATAAAGGGAATTCAGAGCTATGGCAAAAGTAGATCTAACTCATAAAACTCCGGAAGAACAAATAAGGATAATTAAAGCTTATTTAAGCCGGAGAACTCAGCACAAAAACCAAGGCCCGATAAAAATAAGCCAGCTTTCAAACCGGTTTAAGCATAAGAGATTCACATCGGATAAGCTTAAGCTGCAGTACTTCAAAAACTTATTGTCTATTCCGGAAGGTCAGGACGAAATAAGCCTGTAGAACTTTAGTTCTGCACGGATGTAAATTTTTGGTTCTGCCTTTATTTTCTAAGTTCTCATCGCAAAAAAACAATCTTTTAAAATTTGGAATTTTTTTATAAAAAATTTGATTTATATTATTAATGAATTTATAATTGAATGTCGTTTAAATTTCTTTTTCTCTAAAGCAAAGAAAAATTTAAAACTTCTATAGGGGAATTCCGATATACCGAATTTAAATTCCCCCATTGAATTAAAAAATGTAAAGTTAAAGGGGTCATCCAAGCCCGCACTAGGGGCTGAAAGTTTTTAATTTAACAAAGGTCAACAGAATAAAAAGGATTTAAGGGGATCCCCATGGATTTTCACCTCCTTCATTTTATGAAGGGGAATATCATAAATCAAACTTAAAGGAGGTTATATGAAGATCGTAAGAATGAATCCCATCAAAAGCAGCCTGGGCGGAAAAATGGCTGCATTCTTCGATATACAGACAGATGATGGAATTATTATCAAAGGATTCCGGCTAGTAAACGGGTCCAATGGGTTATTTATTTCTCCGCCGGACGAAAAAGGCAAAGACGGCAAATATTACGACTCTGTAATTCTGCCTAAAGAAATGAAAGATTCGCTTCAAAAAACAGCGTTGGACGAACTCAAGAAAAATCAGAAATAACCTATAGTAAGTCCCGGAAGCTGTTTCTTTAGGCTTTCGGGACTTTTTGTTTAAATCTGTTTTTATATAAAAAAAACTTTTTAAGATTACCTTTTAGATTTTAAAATGTTTTAAATCATCCGACAAGGAATAAGAGATCAGATTTATTTATTTTAGTACAAGTAAAATGGATTTTAAATGAGTTCATTGTCATGTTTCGGGAATTTTAGAATATGATTCTACCTTCTGATTTCGACTTTACATTAAGTGTACAGGAAGACATATACGTAATAAGGCTGAATTTCACTCGCGCAACATTAAAAGAAGCCGCAAAGTTTAAAGAAATAGTCAATATGGCATTTATTCAAAAATATAGGAAGTTTATAATTGATTTGGATGATGTCTCCTTCATCGATTCGACTTTTTTAGGTGTTCTTGTGTGGGCCCAGAAAAAATTGAGTACGCAGGAAGGGGAAATGACGTTGATTGGTATAGATAAAGATATTTATACTATAATAGGGGCAATGAATTTAATTAAGCTGTTTAAGATTTCGGACAATATGGAATCGGCGGTGAATTACTTGTCGACGAAATAGAGCAGAAGAAAGAGAACAAGTAAGAGTAAGAAGGATAGAATTAACAATTTATGATTAACGATTTTTGATTTAAGAATTTCTGCCGGGGAATCCTTTCGCAATAATTAACTCCAATCATAGAATTGATTTTCAATTTGTCAAATCATTTAAAGTATAATTCCATAAAACTTTAACTCCGCAATTCGTCCGGCAAGTCAGGAATCCGAAATCCGAAATTTTCATTCAATCATTCAGCCCATTTAATCATTCAGCCATTTGATCATTCAGCCATTCAATCATTACGTATTCATGCAATCATGCATTCATGCAATCACATCATTCATGTTTAAAAATGATTGCAGGCACAATCGAATTATTTAAGCAAAAATTATGTGATTATTTACATTTTTTTTTGTTCAAACGAGGGATAATTTCAAAATGAAAATAAAATCCTCCGTTAACCTGTTTCAAGGTTAAAAACTTCGGAATTTAATTATATAGGGACAAACATGAAAAGGAAAAGACTCGTTGTTGCAAGAAAAATGTGCGAAAGAAAAAAGAGATTGACAGATCACATCGAAGGCTTAAGGAAAAGATTCAAAGAACTTGAAAGAGAGGAGGAAGAATTCAGGATTGTAGTCTTGAAAAAGGTAGTTCTTTCTTCAAATAAATCTTACTTAAATCAGGAGAGCTTTAAAGTACAAGGAAGTGATAATATAAATAATAACCGGAATAACAATAAAAGAGAGGTGAAGTATGAATGAGAACAATAACTTCCTGAAATATGTGCCCATTTTTTCGGAACTTGATGAAAAAACACTCGATGAAATATCGAGTCTCGGCGTAAGGAAAACTTTCAGTAAAGATGCGGTAGTGCTGCTTGAGCATGAAACCGGATCGGCTTTATTTGTAATCATAAAGGGAAAAGCAAAAGTAACACGCCAGCATGATAACGGTAATGAAGTAATCTTAACTATACTAGGTGAATCGGATTTTTTCGGCGAGATGGCAATAATAGACGGATTCACAAGGTCTGCAAGTGTTATTGCAATGACTGATGCCGAATTGTTTATTATACAGCGGAATGAATTTCTCAATCTGCTCCAAACCCATCCGGAAGTCGGCATTGCCTTGCTGCATGAAATAACACAAAGACTGCGTGCAGCGGATATGAAAATCAAATCATTGTCGCTGCAGAATGCGGAAGGTAAAGTAGCAACTGTTATTCTTCAGCTGGCCGATGATCTTGGAAAGATTAAGCAGGGAATTGTTGAAATAGAAAAGCTTCCCCTCCAGCATGATCTTGCAAACATGGCCGGAACCTCGAGAGAAACTATTTCCAGGACTATCCATCTCTTCGCTAAAAAAGGATTGGTTGAACTGGACGGTTCAAGGCTTAAAATACTGGATTACGAAAAATTTAAAACTCAATTCAGCTGAGATTCCCGGATAAAGGCCCCGGATTAAATGAATGAGGGAGTTCTTTTAATCCGGGGAATGTTTAATCCTGCAGTATGACTTGCTTCTCAATCCAAAGTTCAAAACATTTCATATATTTTATCGGCAGCATTCCTCAGCTTCTCCTCCCTCCTATTGAAGAAAAAACCTTAGAAACTTCCTTTGCACGCGACAGCTTTTCATATCGCGGAACCTGCACCGGTCGACATTTTTAATTCCAATGGAATCCTTCATTAATTATTTTTTTAAATTATATTAAATGAGCAAAGCAATTCTATTTTTATTATATCCCGGAAATTCTCACAAACTTGATTTTAGTTACAGAAAATATTCTGATTATTTTATTCATTGGAGTGAATCATAAGTAAATGCATTAATTAGGAAGGAAGAATGATGGCAAAAATTGCAATTAACGGATTGGGGAGGATTGGGAGATCGGCATTCAAGATAATTCTTGACGAACCGGAACTGGAATTGGCTGCAGTTAATGATCTTGTGCCGGCGGAAAACCTTGCTTACCTGTTAAACTACGATACCGTTTACAGGCGTTATAAAAAGCATGTAGAATATAACGACAGCAGTCTGGTTGTAGAAGGAAAATATATAAAAGTATTTAATGAAAAGGAGCCGTCAAATCTGCCCTGGAAGAATCTTGATATCGATATAGTAATCGAATCTACCGGCAGGTTTACGAAGAAGGAAGATCTTGAAAAACATTTAAAGGCCGGTGCAAAATATGTGCTCTTATCCGCACCCACTAAAAGTGAAGAAGTAATAACTGTAGTTCACGGGGTCAACGAATCGCATGCCGATGCACAGATCATTTCTTGCGCAAGCTGCACAACAAACTGCATCACGCCGGTTATGGAAATTATTTCACGACGCATCGGTATAAAAAAAGCAGTAATGACGACTGTGCACGCATATACTGCGTCCCAAGCTATAGTAGACGGGCCCAATAAAAAAATGAGAAGAGGGAGAGCCGCTGCCGCTAATTTTGTCCCGGCTTCCACGGGCGCTGCAATGGCAACGACCAAGGCTCTGCCGGAATTAAAAGGAAAATTTGACGGTGTGGCAATCCGGGGACCTGTGCCGGTCGGCTCCATTGCTGATATTGTAATCTCAGCAAAAAGAACTACCACTGTTCAGGAGATTAATTCGATATTTGAGGAAGAAGCGGAAAGCGATAGATATAAGGGAATACTTGGAGTAACCCGCGATCCGATTGTTTCTTCGGATATTATCATGGATTCCCGCGCATCAATTGTTGATCTTGAATTAACGCAGGTTGTCGACGGGGATCTTATAAAAATTATGAGCTGGTATGATAATGAATGGGGTTATACAAATCAGCTTATTAGAGAAGCTTTAAGAATATCAAAGAATATAGTAGCTGTATAAAATTTTTTAAAAACGTGAACATAAAGGAGTTGTGTAAGTAAGAAGCAGTTTTTCATGGAGCCGGGTTCAATCTTGAACTTGAACCTGCCTGCGGCAGACAGTCTTGAACTTGAACCTGAACTTGAACTCAGTCCTGCTCAACATGTATTTTATTTAGTTAGCTTTTTAAGGAGATTCCGGAAAATAATCTTAGTTACCTTTTTCGGATTTTTACCGGCTTCCATGGGAATTAACTGCCAGTTAGGTTCATCTTTTTCTTTGGCTGCATCTATTATTATACCTGTTCCCTTTTTTGAATCGACTTCAATCCTGCAGTTATAGCCGAACGCAAACAATCCAGCCGGCTTAATTGATGCAATTTTTTTTTCTTTAAAGATAATTTCCGCGAAAGGAATTTTATATTTGAATTTTCTTTCCTTATCTGTAATCTCTTCAAACGATTTATTTACTTTGTAATCGGGAAGATCTTTAATCCAGGCTGAAAAATCATTAAACAGCTGGTTGAGGCGGATGCTCAGGTACCGGGCTCTTTTTATCACCTCAGCTTTTTTAATGCCGGGAGGATAAATGGAATTGTTCGACTTCTTAGTCATAGAATTAAATAAATATTATCGGTAAGATAGAAATTATATATTTTAGGAAATTTTTAATTAACGAGAAGAGAGATGCAGATCACGGGGAAAGTCGATGCCGGATTCTGGATACTTGATGCCGGATGCCGGATACAAGATGTTTGATGTTTGATGGATGATGGATTATGGATCGAGGATGCCGGATACTGCATATGTATGTAGTTTGTTGTTTGTAGTTTGTGGATTGAGATGATCTTAATCTCGTTCTGTAGGTTATAAAAGAATTTTTGATAATTAAAGTCATGTTCAAATTACTGATTCTCAATTTTAGTATTATTTTGAGCGGATCATTGCTATATCCGGGCTCGTGGGAGGATTTTCGGGCTCCGGTAAAATTTAATACCGGAGCGCCTGTAGTGTGCTTTTCCCCGGCAGCAGGCAGTACAAAATTATCCGGAATAGCAGTGGGCACAAATGGTGCCGGTATTAAAATATTTAGCGAATTTGCTAATGGAGCATTTTTAAAAAAAATTGATCTAGCAAACGGATTTACTGTCAGCGTCGATATAAATTATTTTAATGAAGATACTATCCCGGATATAGTAATACCAAGCTACTTTGCCGGAAGCTTTTCCATATTCTCAGGGGATTCTGCAGGAGGATTTACGCCGGGGGAAAGCTACAGCGTTGAGGGTCACTGCACCTGGATTATAACCGCAGATTTCAATGAGGACGGGAAAACAGATATAGCGGCGGGACACAATGGCTCCGGCCAGCCGTTCCATCTTTATATTTACCTTGGAAACGGAGATGGAACATTTACCCGATTTAAAAAATATCCTACACAGTTTGCTACTCCCACAAAAATAATTGCGGCCGATGTTAATAATGACACTCATATTGATATTTTATATTCACTCTCCGGACCGGACTGCGGTATGCTTTTTTTGGGAAACGGTGACGGGACATTTAAAGATCCTTACAGTATTGCAAGTTATGGGGCTGATGATGTACGCGGTAACAGCCAGGGTTTTACTATAGCTGATATTAACTCTGACGGAATTTTGGACTGGATCGGGGCACAAGATCAAATTGACAGCATAGTTATAAGACTCGGAGACGGCACGGGCAAATTTTTTCAAAGTAAATCTCTATATATGCCTAATGCATGGGATACTGAAGCAGCTGATTTAAATAAAGACGGAAGGATTGATATCGCAGTATCAAATCTTGATTCAGTGGTGTGCCTTCTTCAGGATGAATCAGGGAATTTTATTCCATCACCAAGTGTGCACCCTGAAAATGGCG
>DATKLQ010000185.1:0-4390 GCA_035542335.1 Ignavibacteriaceae bacterium
AAAATTACCTTCAATAATCTTTTCCCTGGCCTTTTTCAGCAGGTTAACATAGAAACTTAAATTATGAATGCTTGCCAGTTCAAGAGCTAAAATCTCACCGGCCGTAAACAGATGCCTGAGATAAGCTCTTGTAAAATTCGAGCAGGTATAACAGCTGCATTCAGGATCGACCGGATTGAAATCATCTTTATATTTTGCATTCCGCATTGCAAGAATACCGGCGGAAGTAAACAAGTATGAATTCCTCCCGTTTCGAGTCGGCATCACGCAGTCAAACATATCGATTCCTCTTTCAACAGCTTCCAGGATATTTTCCGGTCTTCCAACACCCATAAGATATTTAGGTTTATTATCCGGCATAAAATCAGTCGTGAAATCCGTTATATCGTACATTGTTTCAACCGGTTCTCCCACTGCAAGTCCGCCGATTGCATAGCCGTCAAAGTCCAGCTTTTCGAGATCCCGGGCAGATTTTTCTCTTAAATCTTTATAGACACTTCCCTGGATTATTCCGAACAAGCTTTGAGGAAATCCATAAACGGAATTTGTACTCTCGAATTCTTTTTTACTCTCTTTTGCCCATTCAAAAGTCAGCCGGGCAGATTTTTCCGCATAATCAAATTCGCACGGATATGGAGTGCATTCATCCAGTACCATCATAATATCCGAACCTATTATCCGCTGAATATTTATTACCTTCCCAGGAGTAAAGAAGTGCTTAGAACCGTCTAAATGGGACTTAAATTCTACTCCGTCTTCTTTAAATTTTCTTAATGCAGACAAGCTGAAGATTTGGTATCCGCCGCTGTCGGTCAGAATTGCCTTGTCCCAGTTCATAAGTCTATGGAGACCGCCGGCTTTCTCAAGAACTTCCGTTCCCGGCCTCAGATAAAGATGATAAGTATTTGAAAGAACAATCTTTGTTTTTATTTCATTCCAAAGGAAATAATTATTTACTGCTTTTACGGTACCCTGGGTACCGACAGGCATAAATACCGGGGTTTCAACTATACCGTGAGCAGTTTCAAAAGATCCGGCCCGTGCTTTTGATGGAGAATCCTTAGCTGTAACCTTAAAATTCAACAAAATTATTCAAATTAGAATGAAAATTCATTTGAAATAGCTTACAAATTTAATGGAAATAATTTTTATAAGCTAAGATTCAGAACATTTATGCGGGAACGGCAGGTTTTATGGTTAAACGGACTACGTCAATTTTATTCTGATTTGCACGGGCAATAAAAACAACAAAATTATTAATCTCAACATTTTCTTCCTGTAAAGGAATTCTCCCCAGGTACGAGGTTATGAACCCCCCAATTGTAGTATAATCTCCCGAGGGAATGTTTAAACCGTATTTTTCATTTAAAAAATCAATTTCGATTTTACCGCTGAGCAGGTAGGCATTCTCATCAATTTTCCTGCATATATCTTCCTCGGTATCATACTCATCTCTTATTTCTCCGAAAAGCTCTTCTATAATATCTTCAAGCGTTATAATTCCTGCAGTACCCCCGAATTCATCTATGACTACGGCAATGTTTGTCTGTTTCTTTAAAAAATCATCTAAAAGATCATAGCTTTTCTTTGTCTCAGGAGTAAACATTACTTCCCTTATAATGCTTTTTAGATCAGCAGGAGATTTGAACAGATCATGGGCGTATACAATCCCTTTAATATTATCAAGGTTTTCCTCAAAAACCGGAAGCTTTGAATACCTGGATTCCACGAAAACCGACAGCACATAATCTATTGTTTGGCTGATCTCAACTCCGACTATTTCAGTCCTCGGCCTCATCGATTCATATACTCTTTGCTCCGATAATGAAAGAACCCGTTTAGTAATGTTATTTTCCTTTTTAGTGTTCTCTTCCGATTCTTCTATTTCCTCGCTCAGCTGCTTCAGCTCTTTTTTCCCGAACAGCCAGCTCAGCTGATCATTGCCGGAAAAAACCTCTACCGAGCGGGAATAAATAAATGATGCGGCCTTCACAAACGGAAACAGCAGAAAGTAGGCGGCTTTAAGCAGTAAGGAAACGGGATAAATAATTTTATCCGCGGAATCATTAAGAAAAAATAAAGGAAGCACTTCGGCAGTCAGGAGAATAATAACGGATGAGATAATAAAGATCCCCAATGCACTCAGCCCTAAAGCAGAACCGAAAAAAACAAAGCATAATACAATCAAAGAAATATTTACAAATTTATTTCCGATCAGAGTGGTAAAAAAAAGATTCCGGGGATTAGCAATAAAAAATTCGGCGCTTTTTGCCGCCGAACTATTCTTCCGATAATTGACTTTAATCTTTAATCTATCGGCCCTTAAAAAAACCATTTCCGCCGCAGAAAAAAAAGCGCTCAAAAATATAAGACATATAAGCAGAATTAAACCGGCTGACATAGTTCAAAATTTAAAATATCTTGTACAAAATTAAAGTAACGGCAAGGAAATAAAGAAGGATATTAATTATCATCGGAAGATCGCTGACGATAATTTCCGAGGTATTCTCTCCTTTTTTTCCCAAGTATACCAAGTACATATACCTGAAAATTCCAAAAACAACGAAAGGGGTTGTATAAATTAAATTCTCGGTCCCGAATACGGAAACCGTTCTTTCCGCAACTGTATATAAGGCATAACAAATTATGACTCCCGCAGAAGCAGTGGTAGCCATCTGACTTGTAAAATCCGTGGAATAATGAACCAAAACCTTTCTCGTTGAGACAGTTGAATCAAGTGCGGAAATCTGCAGCTCCGAATGTCTTTTCATTACACCCAGGAACAAAGAAATAAACATTGTAGTCAATATAAGCCAGCTGGATATTTCAACATCTATTACAAAAGCACCGGCAATAACTCTAAGCATGAAGCCGGCTGCAATTATAAAGACGTCAAGAATTACTATATGTTTTAGAGAAATTGAATAGAAGAAATTCAGAAGGAAATAAAAAATTATTGAACCATTAAATAATAAAGGGAAAAAAGGCATTTGAAGAATTATTAAAAGAGAAAGAACGGCTCCAGCTATTATCCCGCTTGTCTTTGAAATCTTTCCCGAAGCAAGGGGTCTTTTTTGTTTTTCAGGATGTGCCCTGTCTGCCTCTATATCTATAATATCATTAATAATATAAACAACGCTGGATGTAAGGCAGAAGAGCAGGAAACCGTGAAGAGTTTTAAGAAGATAATGACTGTTAAATAAATTCTGAGAGAATATAAGCGGTACAAAGACAAACAGGTTTTTTATCCATTGCGGGATACGGAATAATATGAGGTACTGTTTAAGCATTAAAAAACAGAAGCCTCTTGGTATATACCGAATACTTTCTTAAGTTCATCAACCATTTCCCCCAAAGTTACATAATTTTGCGCTGCTTTAATAAGCACGGGCATAATATTTTTTCCATCCGCCGCAGCCGACCTGATTTCTTCAAGGCTTTTTTCAACCTCTTCATTATTCCGGTTTGAACGGAGCGCCGCAAGACGTTCATTCTGTTTTTTCTGAACTTCCGGGGAAATCTGGAGAATAGGTATTTCAATTTTCTCATCGGGCTCTATAAATTCATTAACCCCGACAATAAACTTTTCTTTCGTTTCAACTTCTTTTTGATACCTATAGGCAGCATTGGCAATTTCTTTCTGGAAATAACCAGCCTCAATAGCCGGGATTACGCCTCCGTACGAATCTATCCGTTTAAAAATTTCTTCGGCTTCTTTCTCCATCCGGTCAGTCAAAGCTTCTATAAAATAACTTCCGCCCAAGGGATCCACGGTATTTATTACACCCGTTTCATATGCAATCAGCTGCTGAGTGCGCAAAGCGATTTTCGCAGCTTTTTCGCTCGGCAATGCGAGAGTTTCATCCATTGAATTTGTATGAAGAGATTGTGTCCCTCCCAGCACGCCTGCTAAAGCCTGGAATGCAGTTCTTACTATATTATTTTCCGGCTGCTGAGCAGTTAAAGTGCAGCCTGCTGTTTGCGTATGAAATCGGAGCCACCAGGACCGGGGATTCTGTGCCTTATATTTTTTTTTCATCCTTTTTGCATAAATTTTTCTAGCTGCCCTGTACTTCGCAATCTCCTCAAAAAAATCCAAATGCGAATTAAAGAAGAAAGAGATTCTGGGAGAAAAATCGTCCACATTCATCCCCCTCTCGATGCATGCTTCGATATATGCAAATCCGTCGGCTAAAGTGTACGCCAGCTCCTGTACGGCAGTAGATCCGGCTTCCCTGATATGATACCCGCTAACGGATACGGGATTCCATTGAGGAACTTCTTTAGTGCAGAATTCTATCATATCAACAATAATCCTAAGAGAAGGCTTGGGAGGAAAGATATATTCCTTTTGTGCAATGTATTCTTTAAAGATATCATTCTGCAAAGT
>DATKLQ010000186.1:0-7242 GCA_035542335.1 Ignavibacteriaceae bacterium
AATTTTAATCACCAGGCCTCTGTAAATTCACCTCAAATGATCAAGGCTCTTGCACAAAAGATGCTCGATAACAACATACGTCCCGAGCTTGAAGCTTTTGATCTGGGCATGATTAATTATGCAATATATTTGATAAGCAAAGGTCTGGTCAAGCCGCCATATTATTTTAATTTAATTCTTGGGAACATCGCATGTGCACAGGCAAATTTATTTAGCTTGGGATTGATGGTGAAAGAGCTGCCGGGCGGTTCAATTTGGTCTGCGGGAGGAATCGGGAATTGGCAGCTCAAAATGAATGCAATGTCTATTGTAGAAGGAGGCGGAGTAAGAATAGGGCTTGAGGATAATATTTATTTCGATGATCAACGGAAACAGCTTGCTTCCAACAGACAATTAGTTGAAAGAATAGCGGGTATTGCACGCGTTATGGGGAAGTGTCCTTACAGCCCGAAGGAAGCAAGAGACATTTTGGGCTGCGCATAATTCAGGAAGGTTGCAATGATTCTCTCCGCCCGCTTAAAACAAAAAATTAAATATAACGGTCTCTTACGAATTCTTCACGACGGCTTTATAAAAACCGGCTTGAAGATTTCTCCGTTTTATTTAGTTGAAGAAAAATTGTGCGGAGAGATGCCTGAATTGGAAATGGATCAGTTCCCGGATTACGATTTAAAATTTTTAGAGCCGGATGAAATTCTTGACCTCGGCCAAATCCGGGAGGATCCTTTATCAAAACAAAAGCTTGCAGAGCTGATCGATAAAGGATGCCTCTGCCTATGCTTGAAAAAAAATGGATACATCGTTGCGTATACCTGGATAGATCCCTGTGAATGTAAATACGGATCATACAAACTCCGGATGAAAGAAAATGAAGCTTGCTTATTCGGGGTTTATACCTTAATGGAGCACAGGGGGAAAAATTTAGCGCCTTTCATCCGATACCAATGTTATAAAGAATTGAATAAGCTGGGTAAAACTACATTCTACAGCATTTCCGAAGCAATAAATAATCAATCAATCAGCTTCAAAAAAAAGCTGGGCGCCAAGTTTGTGCTTATCGGCTTAAATATCTGTTTACTTAAAAAATTAAAGTTCACCTTACCCCTGAAAAGGTTTTTCTGAATCATAAATATGAAGAAAGGCCAAAATATAATTCCCGGTTTCAAAATAGACAAAAGCGTTTTGTATTCAAATTTCATAATAATGTTGATTTTTGTATAAAGTTAAATTTTAAAAATTCATCATGGACTAGAAAATATTATGTGCGGTATTGCTGCAATTCTTGCATTTGACGATAAAACTGTATTGAACAAATGCACCTTGGAAAATATGACTAAAGAAATAAATCACAGAGGGCCTGATGATGAAGGCTTTTATTTAAATGATTGGGTAGGTTTTGGTTTTAAAAGATTATCAATTATCGATACCTCTTACGACGGCCATCAGCCGATGTCTGATACTACAGCAAATTATGTGATTGTGTTTAACGGTGAAATTTATAACTACAGACTATTAAAAGAAGAACTGATTAAAAAAAATTATAAATTCAAATCAAATACCGATACCGAAGTTTTATTAAATGCTTATGTCGAATGGGGAAGTTCCTGCCTACTAAAATTAGAGGGAATGTTTTCATTTATTATTTATGATAAAATTAATGAAGAAGTAATTGCGGCAAGGGATCATCTCGGCATTAAACCCTTGTACTACTTCAGCAAAAATAAGAGCTATTTCTTTGCAAGCGAGATAAAGGCGTTTAGAAATCTCATCAAATTTGAATTAAACGATAAACAGCTTTATGAGCAGTTTTTATATGCTTATGTAAGCGGGCAAAATACAATCTTTAAAAATATATTCAGACTAAAGCCCGGCACTTTCATGAAATTTAATAAGCAGGGATTTGTTTGTGAAAATCAATATTATAATATAAACAATGCTTTGATGAATAAGCCCAGCTCAAGCTTAAATCTTGAAGAAATAAAAAATGATATAAACGAAAGTATATTTAAACATACAATGAGCGATGTGGGTTATAATATTCAGCTAAGCGGCGGTGTTGATTCGAGCTATATTACGGCTGTCTTAAGCAAAGAATATAGGCAAACTCTCAATACTTACTCAATCAAGCTTGAAAATTCTATTTCCGATGAGAGCAAATATCAAAATATTGTTTCTGAAAAATATAATACGGTTCATCACAGCTATACATTAGGAGGCAAAGATTTACGTGAAAGCTGCATAAAAGCAACATGGCATTATGATATTCCGTTAGTACATCCGCCAAGTGCATTATTGATGCTGCTATGCAGTCACTCAAGGAGCAATTCTAAAGTAATCTTAACGGGCGAGGGTTCCGATGAGCTCTTCGGCGGCTACAATAGCTTCAAAACTTTAAAATTATATAAGTATAATATTCCATATTTTTTCCAGCATTACGGACTAATCGATATTATTCCAAATATACCGGCGTTAAATAATATTAAAAACTCACTGCATTCTTTTTCCGTCGGCATCGATCAGTCATCTTACTTCCCTTATCAAAAATTCAAATCATTATTTAATGGATTAAATAAGGATATAGCCTACCGGGAATCGGTTGTAAATAATTTCGATCAATTAGCCGATAAGGTTTTTGCCTCATTTCAAACAAGTTATTTAAATTTTCTTTTAGAACGTCAGGACAAAATGTCTATGGCAATGAGTGTTGAAGCAAGGGTCCCTTTCAGTAATCACTTATTATTCGATAAGCTGAACAAAATCTCCTTTAAGAAAAAGATAAAACCGGTTCCTAAAGCAATATTGAAAAAATTAGCCGAACAATATTTCGATAAGTCATTTATTTACAGAAAAAAAAATGGTTTCAATGTGCCTATAGGCAGCTGGCTTAGAGATGAAAATGGATTAAAGCCATTATTCGATTTTTTAACCGATAAAACTTTCCGGGAACGGGGATTTTATAATCATAAAAATATTTATTCTTTAGTTGATAAGCATTTGAGCAGAAATGAAAACAATTCGATTTATTTAACCAACATAATAAATTTTGAAATATGGCATAGGATTTTTATAGATGCAAAATAAAAATATTATTTCTTCCGAGACAAGTATTTCGAAAGTTTTGAACAAGTTCATAATAAAAAATCAGGATGGTTTCAATCCTTAGCTTTCCCTAAAGAGATTTGCCATTATCTGTTTTAGAAACATATAAATTATATGAATATTAAAATTTATGATTCCATCTCCCGGATTAAAAAAGAAGACTGGGATCCATTAACCGTAAACAATGTCTTCATGTGTTATGAATGGCTCAAAACTATGGAAGATACTTCGGGTTATCCTATAAATCCCCTTTACATTGCAGTCTTTGACCGTGAGAAGCTGCTGGCTGCATCGGTATGTTATATTCAGAAAAGAATCGATAATGTTCAATCCATCGACAGCCTTTTGCTTGGTAAGCTGCAGACATTCGGAGTAATGAAAAAGTTTTCTTTTCTGCCTGCTGTAATCTGCAATCCTAAAAGAGGATACGGAACACATTTTATTTTTTCAAATGAATTGCAGCAGGATAAAATTTTAGAATTTCAAAACAAATTAATAGATGAAGTTGAAGTAATTGCCGATAAAGAAAAGGCATCGGTTTGTTTTTTTAATATGATGGAAAAAGAATCAACCTTGATTAAAACTTTGTGCAGAAGAGGCTATTACAAGACCGCCTGTGCACCGCTTAATTACATGGATATCAGTTGGGGATCATTTAATGAATATAGAAAGAGTCTCGACCGGAATCATCCACGGATGAGCAGAAAAGTTTCGAATGAAATCAACAGGAACAAAAAATCAGGTGTAACTATCGGGCAGATGCAGAACCTTAACGGGAGTGAACAAAGGCTCTTTGAGCTGCTGGAAATAAATTATGGAAAATACAACAAAGGGAAACTCTCACTGAAGCCGGATTACATTGGCCGCGCGAAAGAAAATTTCGGGCATAATGCTGTTGTTTATGCGGCAGTCAAAAAAGGGGAAATAATCGGCGTTAATCTTGAATTAAGGAAAGGGACTGAAGCATTTATTCCAAATATAGGAATAGATCACGGAAGAGCCGGTAATGATTTAACATATTTTAATCTTGCTTTTTATGAACCGGTTAAAAATGCAATTGATAGGAATGTGAAGCGGATTTACGGCGGGAACAGTTTATATAAAACAAAGGGAAAAAGAGGATATAAGGTTGCCCGTACATTTTTGTTTTACAAACCCGCAAATAGAGCTTCGGATTTAATCGTCCGCTTATGGTTTGTAATCCACAGAATTCTTATGGTAAAAAAGCTGTCATACATCAAAGAGATTCAGGATCGGCTGTAATATGTGCGACATTAAAGTATATAATTCTATCTGCAGTATAGAAAAAAAAGAGTGGGATGAATTGACTCAAGACAATGTGTTCATGTCTTATGAATACCTGAAGACATTCGAAGAAACAAAAGTTTTTCCATTGGTGTCCTATTATATTACAATTAATGAGGGTGGAAGAATAATCGGCGCTTCAGTCTGCCATTTCGAGCCGTGGAATGAAGCCCGGATTTTAGATAAAATAATTTTAGGAAAGCTCCTCAAATACAGATGGACGAAAAATATCTCATCTCTGCCGGCAGTAATCTGCAACCGCCAGAGAGGGGACGGCACTCATTTCATTTTTCACCCGGACCTTTCAAATGACCGAATCATTACGCTGCAGGATAAAATACTGGATGAAATAGAAAACATAGCAAAAGAAAATAAAGCATCTCTCTGCTTTATGAATGTTACTGAAGATGAATTGCATCTAATAGAATTATTGAAACTCAGAGGATATTCTCAAAGCGTAGATCTCCCTTCTAACTTTTTTGATATTAAATGGAATTCCTTTGAAGAATACCTTGAATTTCTCTCCTTAAAATACAAGAATATAAAAAAACAAATCAGACACGAGTTAAACCGGAACAGGAAAATGGGCGTGGTTATAGAACAGCTTCAAAATATAAACGGGCATGAAAAAAGGCTCCTTGAACTGTTGAAAATGAATCACTTCAAATACAATTCGTACAAATTCCCTTTTAAGGAGAATTATTTCAGGCAGATAAAAGAAAATTTCGGAAATAATGCTTTAATTTTTACAGCGGTAAAAGACGGAGTGATCATTGGCGTATGCATTCAGTTGAGGAAAGGAAAGGAAGCCTTCTTAGCAAACCTGGCGGCAGATCACGAGCGTTCTCAGAACGATTACTCTTTGTTTAATGTAGGCTACTATGAACCTATCAAGCATGCAGTAAAATGCAATTTAGCCCGGCTTTACTTCGGAAGAGGAACTTACATCGCAAAGATAAGGAGAGGATGTTCCAACAAGGATATACTGATATTTTACAAACCGCAAAAAAAATTGAATAAGCCTGCAGTTAAATTATGGTTCGGATTTCATAAGCTGTGGATGAGAAGGAAACTTGCTTATATTAAAAAACTGTAGGGCAGATTTAGTTTTATACTTAAAGATTTAAAAAATAATTTTCTAAACAAACTATTTAAACTTTATTGAAAGTGTTATTAATAGGTGCAACGCGCAGAGCCGGGACAGCGGCTGCAAATGCTTTAATTAAAGAAGGATTTACCGTTATCGGTTCCGACGACAGAAAGTTCCCATTCAATATTCATTCAAAACACACGAAACCATACTATAAAACTGCACGGTTCGACTGCGGGCGATTTTATGAGGATGTTCTTGCTTTAATTAAAAAAGAAAAACCCGATGCAGTGCTTCCGCTGCTCGGCAGCAATCAGATTTCACTTCATAAGGAAGAAATTAAAAGGTATACAAATGTTCTAATCCCCGCTTATGAAAGTTTTTCAACGGCCTTCAGTAAAAAGAGAATGTACAGAGTGTGCAGAGAAAGCGGAATTGCCGTACCGACAAGATTCAATGAGTGCGACGCTGAATTAATCCTGAGTAAAAATAAAAGCAGCGTCCTAGTAATTAAGCCGGACTATGATGAAGGAGGCGCCAGGGGCTTAAAGTATGTCAGAACGCCGAGCGAACTGGATACGGCCAAAAAAGAAATACAAAAAAGATTCGGTGATTATGTTATTGAAGAATTTATTCCCGGCGCTTTAAACATGAGGGCAGTACATCTGCTCTTCGATAAAGAAAATAAAATTGCCGCCTATTTTATTCTAAAGAAGATACACCAATGGCCGGTTACAGGAGGGGTGACTGTTTCCGCGGAAAGTACGAATGAAACGGAGCTGTTAGAGTTCCTTCTCCCTTTTTTTAAAAAATACCCGTGGGAAGGCCCGGCTGAAGCGGAAATAATTATTGATGAACGGGACGGAAAACCTAAACTGATAGAGATCAATCCCAGGTTCCCGGGAAGCCTTTTATTCCCTATCAAGTGCGGAGTTAATTTCCCTTATATCGCCTGCATGCTGGCAGCGGATAAAAAATTTCCGGTATTTCCTCCCCGCTACCTCACAGGCATTTTCTATATAAACCGTACTTTTTATATCCGGTCAATCCTTAAAGAATTTTACCGGGCGAAAAATAAAACGGTTTTCCTTAAAAAAGTATTTAAAGAACTGACGAGGAAAAAAATAACAACTTTCCCCGAAAAGGAAGATCTGCTGCTATATCTGGCAGGAACATATTTAATATTTAAATCCAGGCTGAATTTCTTTTTAGCAAAGTTTAAATGAAAACTATTACTTCAAAATATTTTAATCTTCTTCAGCTGTTAAGAAATGAAAAACGTTCTCCCGATGAATTAATTAATCATCAGAATATCGCTTTGAGAAAACTAATCAAGCATTCGTATAAGACGGTAAAATTTTATAAAAGACTCTTTGACGAAAATGGACTCCATCCGGACGACATTAAATCAACGGAAGATATTACAAAAATTCCCGTGATCGACAAAAAGATTCTGCAGAAAAATCCTTTGGAAGATCGAATCAGCAGCATGTTCAATAAAGAAGATCTGAAACGTATTTCAACTTCCGGTTCCAGCGGGGTGCCCCTGGAGTTTTTTATCAATGGCCCATATGATCAATATAGGAAAGCACTTTCGCTGAGGCCGTACATTTCAAACGGGCAGAAACTCTTTGAGCGATCGGTTTCATTCAGCTATTATGAAGCACCGAGGGAAAGATGGTTCCAGCGATTCGGAGTGCTGCCCGATCATAGAGTCATTTCCGGATGGGATTTATACGCGCAGGTAA
>DATKLQ010000187.1:0-9197 GCA_035542335.1 Ignavibacteriaceae bacterium
CCATGCAATTGAACCGGCTTTTAACCTCTTGGATGAGAGGAGTAGTTACAAGCGCATCTCCAATTTTATTTAATCTTATGAAAAGAACTCTTTTAAATTCTTTTTTTGATCCGGATCTGCTTCTGAATGAACTGAACAAAATCAGCAGCTTTAAAAGTAAATTTTTAAATATGTATTCTAATTTTTTCATTTAATATTTCAAAAAGATACTTGATGCTGGATACTGGTTACTAGGTTCCGGATACTGGATACAAGATTTTCTATCCGCTTCCCGGAATCAGGCATCCGGTATCAAAAATTATTCTTATCATTCCAATATTCCAGTATTCCAATATCCCACTACTCCATTACTCCAAGTACTTTCCTTTTCAGGCGGGTAATTTATCTAATTCTTACTTTTATTTGAATTTTTTAGTTTCAATATTTGGAAGGAATCCTGTGAGGAGGCCGATTAGAGGGAGAAAAGAGCATATTTGGTAGACAAAGTTTATGCTTGTTATATCTGCCAGCCAGCCTAGGAAAGCCGATCCGATCCCGGCCATTCCAAATGCAAATCCGAAAAAGAGTCCTGCAATCATACCGATTTTGCCGGGCAGAAGCTCCTGTGCATAGACAAGTATTGCCGGGAAAGCCGATGCTAAGATCAGCCCGATTATAAGGGTCAGAATCGTTGTCCACACCAGGTTTGCATGAGGCATAAGTAATGTGAATGGAGCGGAGCCGAGAATTGAAAACCAGATAATATATTTCCGCCCGAATCTATCTCCTAAAGGACCGCCGATAAGCGTTCCGGCTGCAAGCGCAGCCAGAAAAATAAAAAGATGAACCTGGGAGCTCTGTACGGTTATTTTGAATTTATCTATAAGGTAAAAAGTATAATAGCTTGTAAGGCTCACCATGTAAAAATACTTGGAGAAAATCAGTATAAGCAGAATTATGATTGAAAAGATTATTTTTTTTCTCGGGATTGCATTCTCTTCTTTTTGATAAGAATAAGCTTTCGATTCCGACTTCTTCAGGTTTTTTTTATACCAGCCGCCGACTTTAGTTAAAACCATCATTGCAATCAATGCAAGCATTGAAAACCATCTTACATTTCCTTTCCCGTATGGAACTATAATTACGGCTGCAAGCAGCGGCCCTAATGAACTTCCGGCATTTCCGCCGACCTGGAAAATAGACTGGGCAGTACCCCGTTTACCTCCGGAAGCAAGGTAAGCTACTCTTGAGGCTTCCGGATGAAAGATGGAGGATCCTATGCCGACTAAGCCTACGGATGCGAGTACCATTGCATAAACGCCCGAGAATGATAATAGCAGCAAACCTGAAAGCGTAAATCCCATACCGGCTGCTAATGAATATGGCTTTGGCTTTTTGTCGGTATAAAATCCGACAATCGGCTGGAGTATTGAAGCGGAAAGCTGAAAAGTCAAAGTAATTAATCCTACCTGTGCAAAACTTAAATTTAAACCGGTTTTTATTAAAGGATAAATAGCCGGAATCAGCGACTGCATTGTATCGTTAAGCAGGTGGGAAAAACTGATAGCAAAAAGAACGGGAAATATGGTTTTACCG
The DNA here is from genome assembly GCA_035542335.1 of Ignavibacteriaceae bacterium. Taxonomy (GTDB): domain Bacteria; phylum Bacteroidota; class Ignavibacteria; order Ignavibacteriales; family Ignavibacteriaceae; genus DATKLQ01. The sequence goes on from DATKLQ010000187.1 coordinate 1,576, forward strand.
TGAGTAAATTTAATCTCTCTTACCTCGTTTTCAATTTAAGTATTGTTCATTATTCCCGAATAAAGATAAAATTTGTAATTGGAAAATTAAGCCTTAAACATTATGAAAAAAAACAATTGATTTATGAAACTGGACAAATTATTGAGAGATAGATTACAATACATATTTTATTTTCGGTCCATTCATTGCAAATAAAACAATAAATCATTAAAATAATTGGTCTGCATAAAATTCCCTTTTCAAAGAAGTTATATTTCAACTCCAGAGATCTGCATTCAGGGTGCGAATCTTATTCAATAATTATTTTTTAGGAAAATTTGAAAGAAAAAAAAGTCCAAAGATTAAAAAAATCTCCGACAGGAATAGAGGGTTTTGACGAAATTACATTCGGGGGAGTGCCTGCCGGAAGACCTACATTAATTTGCGGCTCCGCCGGCTGCGGTAAAACTCTTTTCGCGATGGAATTTATTGTAAAAGGAGCTGTTGAATTCAATGAACCGGGTGTATTTATTTCTTTTGAGGAAATGCCCGATGAATTAATCCAAAATGTCAATTCTTTGGGATTTGATGTACAGGATCTTATAAAGAAAAAACTCATGCTCATTGATTATGTGCATATAGAAAAAACGGAAATAGAGGAAACCGGCGAATATAATCTGGAGGGCTTATTCATCAGGCTTGAGTATCTTATAAATTCTATTAATGCAAAGCGGATAGTGCTCGACACAATTGAATCCCTCTTTTCAGGGATATCCAATCATGCCATACTCCGTGCCGAGCTGAGAAGATTATTGCGGTGGTTAAAGGAGAGAAATGTTACTGCCGTGATAACTGCAGAAAGAGGAGACAAAACATTGACTAGGGAAGGACTTGAAGAATATGTTTCCGACTGCGTTGTGCTTCTGGACCATAGGGTAACAGAACAGTACAGTACGCGCCGGCTGAGAATTATTAAGTACAGGGGCTCATACCATGGAACAAATGAATATCCTTTTATAATCGACGAAAAAGGAATAACCGTCCTGCCGATTTCCTCGCTCAAGCTTCAGCACAAAGCTCTGAATGAGAAAATATCAACAGGTATAAAAACTCTGGATGAAATGTTCGGCGGAAGCGGATATTACAGAGGATCAACCGTGCTGGTTTCCGGAACGGCAGGTTCCGGCAAAACAAGTCTTGCAGTTCATTTTGCGGATGCTTCCTGCAGGCGCGGTGAAAAAACCCTTTATGTTGCCATGGAAGAATCCAAAGATCAAATTATAAGAAATATGAAATCAATAGGGCTTAACGTGCAGCAGTGGGAGAAGAGAGGGCTCTTAAAATTCCATGTAACGCGCCCTACTTACTATAGCCTGGAAATGCATCTGGCAATTATTCAAAATATCGTAAATGAATTTCATCCCAGATCCGTAATACTGGATCCAATAAGCAATTTTACTACGATCGCCTCCATAAATCAAGCAAGCTCACTTTTAACCAGATTAATCGATTTTCTAAAAATAAATAAGATAACCGCTCTATTCACGCACCTTATAAGCGGCAGTCTCTATCTGGAAGCTACCGATGTAGGAGTCTCGTCACTGGTAGACACCTGGATTTCCCTTAGTGATCTTGAATGCAACGGGGAAAGAAACCGGCTGCTGTATGTAATAAAATCACGCGGTATTGCTCATTCAAACCAGGTCAGGGAATTCCTTTTAACATCGAAAGGAGTCCGGCTGGTTGATGTCTATGTCTGTAAAGAAGGGATCTTAATTGGCTCTGCAAGGAAAGCTCAACAGGAACATGACGAGCAAAGGGCAGAGGAAAAGGAGCAGGAGAAAAAAAATCTTAATATCAATATCGGAAGAATTGAAAAAGCGAGGGATGCAAAAATTGATGAGATAAAATCGGAGTTCGACGCACAGATTTTAGAATTAAAACAAAAAACGAAAAAGGCACAGTCTGCTGAGGAAAAAACTATTTCATCTTATAGATTGAATTCAAAAAACAGACAGATACTGTCTGATAGTCCAGTAACATTAAAAGGGAAGACCAATGGCAAAAACTCCGAATAATACTGTCGGATTGCCTCTGAAAGGGAAAAAGATAAAACAGAAAATATTTGAGCTGAAGCTGTATATTGCAGGCCAGACGCCGAGATCTATCGCTGCATTCTCTAATCTTAAAAAGATATGCGATGAACACCTTGCAGGGCAATACAAGATTACCATTGTAGATCTTTTGAAAAATCCCAAGCTCGCACAGGGTGATCAGATCATAGCAATACCGACTCTTGTGAAAAAGCTCCCCGAACCGGTGAGAAAGATAATAGGCGATCTTTCAAACACCGAAAGGGTGCTGGTAGGTTTGGATATACGGCCGCTTGATGGAAGATAACCGGAATTAGTACAATGAAACAGGAATTAAAAAATGAAAAGTGAACCTTCGTTAGATCAGCTGATGCAGAGACTAATTGAAGCGGAAGAAACAATTGAAGCAATAAAGTTTAATAAGGTTGATGCCCTTCTTATCTCCACGAAGAATGGGGAACAGGTTTGGACTCTAAAGGATACCGAGCAGCCGTACCGCATTCTAATTGAAAAGATCATGGAAGGAGCAGTTACAATTTCAAGCGACGGCAGAATAATTTTTTCCAACAGCAGATTCGCGGAACTTTTAAATGTTCCCTTCGAGCATGTCATCGGTTCTTCCATTTTTAAATGGGTGGCTATTTCAGATCTGAATTCTTTTACAAGTTTTCTGCACGAGAACAAGGAAAACTCTAAGACCGAGCTGAATATACTGAGAGGAGACATTACTCTACTGCCGGTTTCTATTCAGCTTACAAGGCTGGAAGTAGATGAGGCCGATACGGTAATCTGTCTGACCATCACAGATTTATCGGAGCAAAAAAGGTTTGAAGAAATTTCGGCTGCCGAGAAGTTAGCCCGTTCGGTTATCGAGCAGGCCTCGGAAGCGATAATAGTATGCGATGAGAAGCTGAAAATTATCAGGGCAAGCAGAAGCGCGGAAAAGCTGGCCGGAGAGAAACTCCTGAATGTCCCTTTTAATTCGATATATATTTTTAAAAACTCCAATAATGAAGAGATTTTCCTCGGCGATTTAATCAAAAGAAATTTACCGGTTACCGAAGAAGTTTTATTTATCCGGAAGGATGGTGGAATTTTTAATCTTATCTTTAAAGCCGGTGCTCTTTCCGGAGTGGAGGGGAAAATACTAGGCTATATTATTACTTTAACAAATATAACATCGCATGTCGAAGCCGAAGAAAAAATTTCCGCATCGTTAAAAGAAAAAACACTGCTCTTGAAAGAAGTTCATCACCGGGTTAAAAATAATCTTCAGCTTGTTTCAAGCCTCCTTAATATTCAGGCATCTTATATTAAGGATCCCGAGATTAAAGAAATTTTTAAAGAATGCAGGCAGAGGATAAGTTCCATGGCTCTTATTCACAGAAAGCTTTATGAATCAAGATCTTACACATCCGTTTATATGGATGAATATATCGAGGATCTTGTCTCGATTCTCTGCAATGCAAATAATTTTAATACCAACCAGGTAGAATTGAACCTTCCTTTAGAACGAATAAACATCAGCGCGGATTCGGCGGTGCCTATTGGATTAATAATGAATGAGCTTATGACCAATTGCTTTAAACATGCCTTTTCCGGGAAACCGGATGAGAAGATAGTAATTACAATCAAAAAAAATGAAAATAAGAAATACATTGATATTTCTGTGCATGATAACGGGAAAGGATTCCCGGAGAGAATAAACTTCAGAGAAACGGAAACCCTCGGGCTGCAGCTGGTAAATACATTAATCGAGCAGCTGAACGGAAACGTTGAATTAATTCGGGGGAGCGGGACAGAATTCATGATGAGTTTTCCTTTATAATAATACTTCCTTTGTCTTTCATTATAGTAAACCACAGAATTTGACTAATTAAAATGCAAACCTAATTCGTGTAATCAGCGGCTCTTCTTTCCCAGCGAAACCTTAACCATTTTATCAAGCAACTCATTAAGCTCATCGGACGGATTTTTGCAATACCCGGAATGAACCGGAGATGTCTGAATTATAGTGCTTTTAGGCGAAGTAAGCCAATGGAAGCGCTCTCTGCGGGATAATTTCCCGATTGAACCGGCGGAAGCGCTCCCTTCGCATATTGCTTTTATGGCATCAAGATGGGTTCTCACAAGCTCAACTTCGATCCCGGGATCAAAAATCTTCAGTCTCTTCTCGTCCAGCACTACTCCTGCCTTCAGAAAATCTTTATCGGAACAGAATAATATTACACCGGCATTAATAAACTCTTCCCGGTCGACTTTGGGAACAATACGTATTACTGCATAATCATAAAAGAGATTTTGCACGGATTGCCTCCTCTATAAAAAAATGACGGTGCTTGAGACGGTTAAGCAGGTAATCAGTATAAGCGTTTCTGTATTCACCGGGACTGCCGAATGCGGAATCTCCGGAAAGCCATATATCGGGAATTTGATTAACTATATTTTTAATTAATTCTTTGGAAATTTTTCGGCTCAATTCTTTATCGGCTTTCTCTAAAGATGATGCTGAATTTAAAAGAACATGATCTTTAATGAAAGGAAAGGGATCTTTGCTTTTCTCAATATAGTCATTCCATCTATGATGAAAATAAAGCGAAGCACCGTGATCGATAAGATAAAATCTGCGGTGCCATAAGAGCATATTGGTATTCCGGATTGTGCGATCAATATTCGATATAAAAGCATCGAACCATACGATTGAAGAAGCAAGATTATTATCAATCTTATCGGCCGCATGATTGAACATCACCGAGCCGGGAAGGTAATCTAGTGCGAGATTAAGTCCGGCACTCCTGCGAATCAATTCCTGTATTTCAGGATCTCCCTCGGTGCGAGCCAGTTCGGGATCGAGCTCTATAAAGACAATATCCGGAACTAATAAACCTAACGCTCTTCCTATTTCACCGGCGATCAGCTCCGCAATAAGAGCTTTGGAGCCTTGCCCGGCACCTCGGAATTTAAGGACATATAGACCGTCGTCATCGGCTTCAACTATTGCAGGGAGTGAGCCGCCTTCACGCAGCGGTGTTACGTATCTTGTGGCTTTTACGTTTCTCAAGTGTTGCCGAAATTCTTAAAAAATTCAAATCAAAAATAGATTAAGGATTGGGAAGTAACAAGATTGGCGTGATCATAAGCTTTCCAGGCGAACTTTGCAGCCGTTCGGCAAGTCTGCCTCTTTGCGTTAAAAAAGTTTCTCGCAAAGAGCGCAGAGAAAAAACACGCGGAGTACGCAAAGAAGTTGTGAGGTTTATTTAACATAGAATAAAAGAAATTTTTAATATAATAATATTGTCTTCAGATGAGAAAGTGATTATCTATTCCTAATCAGAATGATTTAACTTTTTATATAAACATAATGAATTCAATCCATAGGAGGCATCATGACGGATAAAGAAAATTCCCTGAACTGGTTTGAAATTTCGGTTAAGGATTTTGACCGGTCAAAAAAATTTTATGAAACTATCTTTGATATAAAAATGGCAACTCAAAATATGATGGGAATGGAAATGGCGTTTTTCCCCTGGAAACATGGAAGTGAAAAAGCTTCGGGCGGATTGGTTAAAAGCCGGATGCATAAGCCTAGTGCCGATGGCGTTAAGCTGTATCTTAACGGTGATCCTGATTTATCAAAAGTTCTGAACAAAGTCGAAAAAGCCGGCGGCAAAATTACAATGCCCAAAACAAAAATCACCGACGATGCCGGGTATATGGCATTCTTCCTGGATACGGAGGGAAATTCAATAGGACTTCATTCCCAGAAATAAATATCCCTGTAGGGACAAGCGTCGCGGCTTGTCTCTTCTTAATTTCCCATCTGAAATCTTCTTTAATTATGATTTTTTATAATTAAGGGAAAACCGTTTCCTTTAATTATATATATTTATCTTTAAGCCTGTTTAATTATAGCCGCAGATATTCGTGATCGGTTAAAAGTATGGCTGCCAACTGTAAATTTACTGGCAGCAGATTTTGAAAGATTGGAAACACTGACCGAGAAAACCGGGTATAAAAGAAATAGGGAATTTGAGTTTACGGAGTATTTAAGGTTGTTTAAGGAGTGAAGAGGATATTCAAATACAAAGCTTGCAAAGTCTAAAATTCCTTTGCGTTCTCTGCAATCCCTTTGCGCCCTTTGCGTGAAGCCTTTTGAGCCCCTACATCAAAATTCCCTTCCAGGTTTTTTCAAAAGCTTCCAGAATTTTTTGATTAGAAAGCTGAAGCATGCATTCATGAAGGTATGGACATTTCAATAGATTGCAGGTTATACAAAACAGATCTTGTTTGTAAACATACATCGAATTTCCGGAATACGGTCCATGATTCTTGGGATCTGTAGGACCGAAAATCCCTAAAGTCGGTATTCCAAAAGCAGCCGCAATATGCATCGGACCTGAATCATTTGCTATGACCACATCGCAGACTTTTATCAAACCCATCATTGCGGAAAGATCCGTTTGAGGAGCTAAAACTGCGATATCCGGAAGATTCTTATTAATGTATTCCGCATCTTCTTCATCGCCGGGACCCCATAAAATTAAAAATACCACATCGTGTTTATTTCTTATTGTCCTGCAGATCTCAACCCATTTGGACGCATCGCATCTTTTGGAGGGCCATCCGCCGGAAGGAATAATGCCTACAATAGTTTTCCCGTTTAAACTTTTATTTAAAGATTCTTTACCAAGTTCAATATTTAATTCCGAAACATAGCAATGAATTTTTTTAGAGATGATTGGGACGCCGATTGCTTTCAGCAGATCTAAATTATGCTCGGCGGAATGGTGTTGGCCTCTTTCTTCAGATGCCTTAATATTATATGCATATTTTCTTCCTCTATATGCAAATCCAACCTTGTACTTTGCACCTGAAAAAAAAGTAATCTGTGCAGTCCTAGGATTCGACCAGAGATCAAGGATCAGATCATATTTTTCTTTTCTTATTCTCAATGCAACCTTAAGAGAAAATTCCGATTTCCCCATTATTAAAATTTTATTTACAAATAGATTGTTTTCTAGAACAGGTCTGGCGAAATTCTCAGTAAGGTAATCAATTTTTGCGGAAGGGAAGCAAGCGGCAAGATTTTCAAGAACAATGGTGGATAGGACAACATCGCCGATGCCGCGGGGTTTGATGATAAGAATTCTGTTGATCTGCTGTGTTATTCGCATTGATTGTCCGTTATCATTTCAACCGAAGGGAGAAATCTAAAGCAAATCACTTAAATCTTTCCATTCAATATTCAAATTTTCAACTAACTTATCTTTCTTTTCTCTCCGCCACTTCTTTAATTCTTTTTCACGATGGATGGCTTCATTTACATCAAAGAACTGTTCATAATATACCAGCTTGTTGATATTATATTTTTTCGTAAAACCTTCTACTAGCTTATTTTTATGTTCATATACTCTTCGTATCAAATTATTTATTACTCCGATGTACATAACTTTATTATTCCAATTGGTCGTAATGTAAACAAAATAGTTTTTATTCATTTACTATCCCCCAAAAAAAGATTTCTCGGTCGAAGACTCCCTCGAAATGACA
>DATKLQ010000188.1:0-11156 GCA_035542335.1 Ignavibacteriaceae bacterium
TTCCTTTCAATAATAAAATCGACTAAAGCTTCAAGCGCAAGCTTTGCAGGTGAGTCGGGAAAGATCTTTAATGATTCTTTAGCCTTTAAAGAATAAGCATTCGCAGTATTTAAAGCGTATTCTATTCCTTTATGATTCTGAACGAATTCAATTATTTTCCTGATGCTTTCCTTATCATTTCCGTTTTTTATCAGCTTTTTTAATTTTGAGGCTTCACCATTGGACACCTGATCAAGAGAGTAAATTAATGGGAGCGTAATCTTTTTCTCTTTAATGTCTCCTCCAACCGGCTTCCCGATTAGACTTGATTTCCCTTCATAATCGAGTATATCATCTCTTATTTGAAATGCGATCCCGATTGAATCCCCGAACTTTCTCATCGCCGAAGAATAAATTTCATTTTCGGTAGCACTCATTGCTCCTATTTCACAACAGGTTTCAAGCAGCGAGGCTGTTTTATCCGAAATTACTTTAAAATATGTTTCCTCATCAATATCCAGCTTCCTGGTTTTTTGAATCTGAAGCAGCTCCCCTTCCGACATTCTTTTTACCGAGTTAGTAATTACTCCCAGGAAATCATAATCTTTCCCTTCAACAGCAAGCATTAAACCCCGGGATAAAAGGTAATCTCCCATTAAGACCGCTGCCTTATTTTTGAATACTTTATTGACCGACCAAAAACCCCGCCTTTTATCTGCATTATCCACCACGTCGTCATGAACCAGCGTTGCGGTATGAAGCAGCTCCACAAGCAGTGCTCCCCGGTATGTTCTCTCGGTAATTCCGCCGGATATTTTAGCTGAAAGAAGTACAAGGAGCGGCCTGATTTTTTTGCCTTTTTGACGGATAATGTACCTGGCAATCAAATCCACTAGGCCGACTTTTGATTTCATTGATTTTTTAAATAACTCTTCGAATCTGTCAAGCTCAGATTTTATAGGCAGGCTGATTGCAGATAAATTTTTTTCTATCAATCTTTTTTCAATGATAGTTTCGAAATCAATATACTTATTTCATATAATAAAACCAACGGAACAGCAAGCACAAGCATGGAAACAGGATCGGTAGTAGGAGTTAAAAATGCCGCAATGATCATTATAACTACAATCGAATGCCTCCGGTATTTCTTCATAAAACCAGGCGTCAATATTCCAAGCTTTGAAAGGAAAAAAGAAATCATGGGGAGCTCGAATACCAGCCCTGAAATAAGAACAATGCTGGTAATAATTGAGGTATATTCGTCTATTGTAAAATTATTTTTGATATACTTTGTGCCGAATTGTGCTACAAACCTGAAAGATAAAGGCAGCATAATAAAATAAGCAAAAGCAACTCCCAGAAGAAAACAAAAAGTGCTGTAAACGACTATCAGCAGTGTATATTTTCTTTCTTTTTTACGGAGTGCAGGCGCAATAAATTTCCAGAGCTGAAGGAAGATATTCGGAAGGCTTAAAATTATTCCTCCGATTATTGCCACTTGGAAATACAAAAATAATTGTCCGAAAGGTCTTAAATTCTGGAGGGATAAACCATTATCTGCAGCAGGCTTAAGGAGAATCTTTTCAACTAAAAAATCTATAAAAATCCAGCAGATTATTGTGCCGGCAACTACCCCTATTAATGAATAAATAAGTCTCCATCTAAGTTCCTCAAGATGCTCAAGGAAAGTCATTTCAACTTCTAAGCTTTCTTCATCATTATCCGGAACTTCTGAATCAGCTTTAGAAGAAATTTCCTGGCGTGAATTTATCAGGGAAGACACTCAAGTTTATTTTAGTAAGGAATATAAAGGAAAACGGGAGCAGAAATTTTTTACGTCTGCCTTGATTTCCTTTAGTTTAGATTCATTTTCACAATTTTCCAAAGCGCTGCAAATGAATTCGGCGATCTGATTCATTTCTCCTTCTTTCATCGCCCGGGTAGTAACAGCAGGCGTTCCAATCCTAATACCGCTGGTTACAAACGGGCTGCGCTGATCAAAAGGAACCATATTTTTATTAACGGTAATTCCAGCTTTTCCCAAGGAAGTTTCAGCCTGTTTTCCCGTTATATTTTTATTAGTAAGATCGACCAGCATTAAATGGTTATCGGTTCCGCCAGAAACCACTTCGAATCCTTTAGAAGCAAGCTTGGAGGCCAGGGTTTTTGCATTTTTAATTATCTGTTCCGCATATTTTTTAAAAGAATCGTCCAGGGCTTCACCGAACGCAACAGCCTTTGCCATTATGATATGCATTAATGGTCCGCCCTGAATCCCCGGCATTACCAAACCATCAATAACTTCAGACATCATTTTAATTCGATCTCCCTTAGGAGTCTTAAAACCCATCGGATTTTCATAATCCTTTCCGATTAATATTATACCTCCTCTTGGCCCGCGAAGAGTTTTATGAGTGGTCGAGGTTACAACATGACAGTATGGAAGAGGATTATCCAACAATCCTTTGGCAATCAGCCCGGCAGGATGAGCCATGTCGCAGACCAAAAAGGCATTTGCCGAATCGGCAATTTGTCTGAATTTTTTATAATCCCATTCCCTTGAATAAGCGCTGGCGCCGATAATAATCATCTTAGGCTTTTCTTTTTTTGCCAGATCTTCTACTATATTATAATCAAGGGTTTTAGTGTCCTTGTTCAGGGTATAGCCAAATGCCTGGTACAATTGACCCGAAAAATTAACAGGCGAACCGTGGGTCAGGTGTCCGCCGTGAGCAAGGCTCAGCCCGAGAAATTTATCACCCGGTTTCATCAAAGTCATAAAAACCGCCATGTTTGCCTGCGAGCCGCTATGCGGTTGAACATTCACATGTTCTGCTCCAAACAGCTTTTTTAATCTTTCCCTGGCAAGATCTTCAGCCATATCCACATATTCGCATCCTCCGTAATATCTTTTCCCGGGATATCCTTCAGCATATTTATTCGTAAGCACTGATCCGGCTGCTTCCAAAACAGCCGGACTGACAAAATTTTCGGAAGCTATCAGTTCTAGATTATCCTGCTGCCTGGTAATTTCCAAATTGTGAATATCATATACCTGCCTATCGGCTTTTAAATTGTCGTACATTTTTTTATAGTTGGTTTGTAAAAAGAAAATTACGGAACTGTTATGCTTTTTCCAATCCAGGAATAACAAGAGTTGCCTGGTATTGCAAGATTCTGCCCGGATTTGTACCCCCGGACAAAATAGTCTTCCTGCGTAGGAACAAAGCTGGCCAGGGAAGCTATTCTATCCCTGGCTTCAGTAAAATAAGAATCGAGATGTAAAGCTTTTTTGTATGTATCTACCGCAAGCTGGTAAACCAGTTTAGTATCGAAATCAAAGGTACAATTTCTTGCGGCTAATTCATACAAGTAACCTTCATTATAAAGAGCCTGAGCCCATCCGTTCGCAATTTCATATGCCCTTTCAAATTGCGTACGTGCTAGTGCAAGCTGGCCTTTATCCCTATAAACTATTCCTAAATTCAAAAAGTGATTCTGATTGTTCGGTTCAAGCGTTATTAATTTTTTATAAACATCTTCAGCTTTCTGGAACTGATCCGTTTTTTGATACAATATTGCCAATTGGTTCCAGTAAGGGACACTCTCGGGAGATTTGGAAACTAAAAATTCCATTGCAGGAATTGCATCGGCATATTTATTTGCTTTAACTTGAAGTGAAATGCATTCCAGGGCTTTATCGGTATTTTCCTTGTCCCTGCTCCATTGTGTGCAAATAATATCGGCAAGTTCGCCGGGATCTTTTACCATTGCCTTTAGCCTGGCTGAAGGAAGGGTATCATTCGGCTCTTGGGAAGACCATTTAGAATAAAGATCAATCGCCTTATCTCTTTTGTTTTTATTTAAATACCACTGACCAAGGCGATCATAATAATACTTCGGAATTTTGGGATCCAATTGAATTGCCGTTTCATAAGCCTTAATTACCGAATCCCCGGGAATATTAAACCATGCTTCCCTTGCAAGAGTTTTCCTTGCCAGTAAATAACCCCTGCCTTCAGGATAGTTTTTCATTCCCAAATCATATAGAATAATAAGACTATCTTCAATTGCTTTAGCCTGAGCAGGAGTAGTGCCTGGGGCGTCGTGAAGCCCCCAAAGTGCATCGTCCATTTTATTATAAATCCATTTGGCAAATTTGTTAGGGTTAAGTTTTATAACCTCCCATCCATATGGGACAGCGGATTTATAATCCTTATTCTTAAAATATTCTGAAAAAAGAGAGTATTTGCTTAAAATTTCCGATGAATCTACCTGAATATACTTGTCATTAGGATTTCCTTGCGATAAAAGTAAAGCCCGGGGGTTGGCAGACGACTGCCCGGAACATATAGTTAAAAAGATAAGAATGAATGTAAATGAGGCTTGAAATACCGAAATTTTCGATATTTTCTTCAAATTTGTGATCATTTGAACTAAATTATTTTTCCTCCCTGATAAACCAAATTTCTCCAAGGCTTAAGCCGATATTTAATTTCACCATATTTTCCTGAACTAAATTGGATTTAGTCGTACCTCTAGCAGCAAATTGCATTCCAATGTCTAATGTATTTTCATGACTAAATGGAATTGATAATCCTCCAAAAACAGAAAGCTGCTGAATATTTTCTCCATTTAGATAATACTGAGTTCTTTCAAAACCTAATCCGGCTCTAAAAATTATTTGTTCCCAAAAGCTGGAACCGGGTTCTAAGACAGGCCTGAATTCAAAACCAGCTGATATTTTGTGCAAATCTGCCAGCTCAATCGATTTTAATCCGTTAAATTTATAGCTGGACCATGGCTGGAACAGATAGTCTAGGCAAAACATATATTTTGTATCTAAATTAAAACTTATGCCTGCATTAAAACGGAAAGGAATACTCAAATCAACAATCCCGGAACCTAGAGTATCTGAATCTAAAGGTGTAGTCGAAATTAATGAAGTATCGGTGGATAAAGGTGAAATTATATTTAAAGCGGCACCAATTCGGAGATTGCTGATTGCATCTGAATTTATCAACGGGGATAAATCCGGGCTTATTAATCCGAATGTTCCCCCAATTCCTTTAGGCTCGTATTTTCTATTATATACCGAATTTAAACCTAGAGTACCGCTAAAATCTACAGTTTCGACATAATTAAGAGTGCCAAAATAATAATCAAAAGTAGCCCCGGCAGCTAAATTTCCGGGCAGCAGGTATGAGGTTCCAATGAATATCTTTGATACTCCCCCGGTTCCTTTTGAATCAACTTTGTAAGAACCTGTAATACTGTTCCGAAAGGTATCCACAACCTCATAGCTCACATTGGAATACGGAATAATTCCAAACCCTCCGGAAATGCCGTACAGGGAACTAATAGGGAAGGCAAATGTAACACCGTTAAAATTTGCATCGCCATAATATTTTTTCAGGGAATTACCCGAGGCAAAAATGCCGCTGTAATCCATGCTGAATTCAGCTCGTGTTCTTTTAAGCATATACCAGCTGGCCGGGTTAATTGTACTGATAAAGTCGGCATCGGGGACCGATGCTCCAAGCTGACCTATACCAAGCCTCCTGGAAGAGAATGAATAAACTAAATCACCGATTCCTTTTCTTGTATATGGAGAATTGCTTTGTGCAAGAACCGGAACAGAAACCAAAAAAGCTAAAGTTATTTTCAGGAAAAGCTTCATAGTTATCTTTTTGTTGTATAAACAATTTTTAATCTAGGTCTTACAGAAAGATCAGCAGAACTGCTTCCTTTGAAAGATAATAGCTCCACTCCCTCGCCCGTCATAACAGGGGTGAGCAGCATACCCTGATTATCGGTACCATTTACCCAGTTTTGAACATAATGTGTAATATCGCCCTTATATAAATTACCCGAGCGGGTTATAGAAGCTAAGTTTATAGAATCTATTGAATTATTTAAACTGTCGGTTAAGAAAAATGCCCTAATGTATCCCGTATATGCTGAACCGGTTATTGTTTCATTTGTGTCTAGTGTTAATGTAAGCTCAGCATAATTAATCAACGCAGTTTTCGGAATCGAAGAAAGATCGAACCATAGTTTGGATTCAAATAGAACACTGTTCTGTACAACTATATTTTCACTGCTGACTGCCGGTACTGAACCGGTAACTGCATTAATTTCCGAGGAAGGACCGAATGTGAGGCTGTCTTGGTAAACTCCCGGTTTTTCTATAAATATAATAAGCTCAGGAATAATAGAGAATCCGGCAATCTTCTGTGCATTATCCGAAGGTTTGATGAAAATTCCGTTATCGTCAGCAATATTAGTATCAGCCCTAACCTTCAGCCAGGTTAAAACATTCTGAATATTCAAATCGAATTCGAGAGTATCACCACTAATAAAATTTATATTGGAAGCGGCATCAGCAGGATCAAATTGAAGCAAAGGCAGGCTGTCGGCAGTAAAGGAGGAATCCGACCAGCTGCTTATTATATTGTGAACAGAAAAATCAAAAGGAGCAGTTGAATCTCCGAAGGTATATGTCTGAGCCAACAATACTTTTGCAGAAAGCACATTTATCCGATCATTTAAGAGATCATTTGCAAGTGTATCAGTCAGTGCCAGAAAAAACTTCAATAAAAGGGAAGATTCCACATTTGCTTTTTTTCCGATAAGAAGAGTGTTTGCATCCCGGAGGGGAACTACACGTTTAAAATAAGATGATGATTGATTCAATGAATCCGTAAAGGAATCTTTTTCTAAAATATTTATGCGATCATCCTTAAGCAAATCCCTGCCAATGGAAGCAGGATCATCGCTGCAGCCGTTTAATAATAAAATAAAAACATATAAAACAACGAAAATGGCAGAAAGTCTGATCAATTATTTTGCTCCTTAAAATCTTTTTTAATAAGCCGGCAGGCATCGAGTAAATTCTCGGCAACAAAAGTGGGGATTTTATTTTCTTTTTGCAAGATAGAAAAGCTTTCCTCACCATACCCGGTTTTGACCAGTATAGTTTTCAGCCCGGCATTAAATCCGCATTGAATATCGCTCGGCGTATCGCCAATGAAATATGATTTGGCAAGATCTATATCATGTTCTTTAGAAGCAAGCAATATAAGCTGCGGAGAAGGTTTCCTGCAGCTGCAATCTTCCTCGGAGCTAAAATCCGGATGATGGGGGCAGTAGTAAAATGCATCGATGCTAACATTATCTGCGGCTAATATCTCATTTAACTTAAGATTCACCAACTCCACATCCTCTTTTGTAATCAGCCCTCGGGCTATTCCAGATTGATTCGAAATAACAATCAGCTTAAAGTGAAGATTATTTTTTAATTCAGATAGTGCTTTGCCGGTTTCAGGAAAAACTTTAAGTTTATTTGGATCGCCTAAATAGCCCGGGTCCTCGTTTATAGTTCCGTCCCTGTCAAGAAAAATCGCATAATTTCTCATTAAATACCATTGAGCATCGTTTTGTATAATTCAACATATTTCTTTGCAGATGAGTTCCAGCTGAAATCCGATTTCATTCCGCTTTTAACAATCTTCAGCCAGGTTTTTCTATCCGTAAATGTTTTCAATGCCCGCTTTATTTCTTTAATCATTGCTGCGGTATTATATTGACCAAACATAAATCCCGTACCTTCACCCGTTTTCTCATCAAATTTTATAACAGTGTCGGCAAGACCTCCGGTTTCCCTGACAATGGGTACTGTTCCGTAAACCAGGCCGTACATTTGAGTCAGTCCGCAAGGTTCATATCGGGAAGGCATTAAAAGCATATCGGCACCCCCGATGATGAGGTGAGCGAGCTCATCATTAAAGCCGAGATAGCATGCAAATTTATCATTATGCTTCTGCATCATTTTCTCAAAGAACGAATAGAATTTTTTGTCCCCTGTTCCGAGCAGGATCACCTGTAAATCCAATTCCATTAATTCTTTAAATGCATCGGTAATCAAGTCCATTCCCTTTGCTTCATACAACCTGGAAATGATGCCAATAATAGGAATATCGGGCTTATATTCTAGTCCAAATCTTTTTGCAAGTTCTTCTTTGTTTTCAGCCTTAACGTCAAGGTTCTTGGAAGAATATTTTTTAGGCAGAAGCTTATCCTTTTCAGGATTCCAAATTCTTGTATCTATTCCGTTTATTATTCCGAACAAATCATCTTTTCTTCTGGCAAGCACATGCTTTAAGCCGGCTCCCAATTCATCGTCGGTCCGGATCTCATTTGCATAAGACTGACTAACTGTATTTATCGTATCCGCATACAGAAGACCGCTCTTCATGAAATTAATTTTATCATAAATTTCAATTCCCTTTTCGGAATTCAGCTCACCCGGCAGACCTGTTTTCCAGAAAGTTGACTTTGGAAACTGCCCCTGATATGCAAGATTATGAACCGTAAATAAAATTTTAAAATTTGAGAAGAGCTCGTTTTTATAAATTGTGTTTAGATATGCAGGGATTAATCCGCACTGCCAGTCGTTGCAGTGAATGATATCCGGAACCCAGCCGAGCTTGGATATTAATTCAAAAACAGACCGACAAAGCAGGATAAATCTTTCATCATTATCGGAATAATCTTTTCCATTAGAGGGATCGGTATATAGACTATTCCTGCTGCCGAAGTATTCGTTGTTATCGAGGAAATAAATTTGAACGCGCACTTTCTGCCCGGGGAGGAAGCATGATTTAAGCGAAAACATTACATCCTTCTCCCCTATTTTAATTTGAATGTCCTTTAACCTTACTACTTCATGTATCTTGAATTTTCTTTCATCGACCGCTCCGTATTTGGGGACAACAATTCTTACTTCGTGCCCCATTTCGGAAATTGCTTGAGGCAATGCTGAGGATACGTCGGCTAATCCCCCGGTTTTAATAAAAGGATATACTTCGGAAGTAACAAAAAGAACTTTGAGTTTTCTTGATGACATTATTAGTTATTTACTGCTTTAACGCAAATTCTTTTAAAAATCATCTACAAATGTATTAAATAAATGCTTTTTCTCAAAGAACTTAGGAATAGACATAGTCTAAAGAATGCTGATAAGTTACCTTTTTTGGCCAAAAATAATTTTATCACAAAAACACCATCCTTAAGTTTTGATATACTCTTACAAATCTTATATTTTGGGTAAATTGATAAAAAAAAACCTGCTTAAAATGAAAATATTTCCGTTCATACTGAATTTTTCTTTGTTCATTCTTTTATTGGAAGGCTGCGGCGCATCTAGCGGCGACAGGTATGAAAAACAAAGGCCAAAAGAGAATAAAGAAACAAAGGAACCCGTAAAAACTGAAGAAAAGAAGGAATATGCTGAAAAATTTGACTTTATTCCTTACAGCGCAAGACTGGATATAAAGGAGAGGAAAAAAGCCACGGGACAGAAAGAGCTGGATGCATGGTACAGCTATAACGACGAAAAAGATTCCCTTTTAAGTTCGGATTCGGTGAAGACGGATACAGTAACAGGGTTCAGGGTTCAGGTGATCGCAACCGATAATCTGCAGGAAGCCGATAACATCAGGTCCGAAATTTATTTTAAAACAAACCAGATGAATGTCTACCTGGTTTTTGAGCCTCCTTTTTACATTGTCAAAGCAGGCGATTTTATAAACCGGTCAAGTGCAAATGAGCTTAGCTTTAAATTAAATCAAATGGGATATTCCGAAGCAAGAGTAATTCAGGATTCCGTTATTATCCATAAATAGGCATCTGCTTTTAAATGATTTCAGCTCTCCTTAACCCTGCTCAAATAATAAGCGTCGATACCAAGGGAAAACATTTTAAACCGGGGAAAGAAATGCGGGATATATGCGTGCTGCAGGATCATTCGGTAATCATTGAAGATACTCTCATTAAAGATATAATTCCCAATTCGTCCTTAAAGCCAGGCAGATTCGATTCAATCCTGGAAGTAAAAAACAAAGTTATTCTTCCCGGTTTAATTGACTGCCATACCCATACTGCATTTGCAGGTTCACGGGCAGACGAATTCAAGCAGAGGCTCCAGGGGTTAAGCTATGAGGAAATCTCCAAGTCGGGAGGAGGAATTAACAAGACTGTTTCCGCCGTGAGGAATCTAAGCTCCGAAGAATTGCTCAAGATTATTAAGCCCCGGGTTGATAACTTTATTTCCCAAGGAGTAACCACACTAGAAATTAAAAGCGGATACGGTCTTGATTTTAAGAATGAAATAAAATTATTGAAAGTAATAAATCACTTAAATGATATTTACCCGATTGATATAGTACCTACTTTTTTGGGCGCTCATACATTTCCTTTAAACTATAAAGAGAATCGCAAGGGCTACCTGGATGTTCTAATTAATGAGATGCTCCCTTTCGTAGCTCAAAATCGACTTTCAAAATTCTGCGACGGTTTCTGCGAAGCTACGGCTTTTTTGCCTGAAGAGATTGACTTGATCTTTTCCGAAGCAGAAAGATTAGGTTTAAAAACAAAACTGCATACAAACCAGTTCAACAGCATCGGCGGAATAAGCACGGCATTAAAGCATAAATGTATAAGCGTGGAGCACCTTGAGGTCATCAGTGATTCTGAAATCGAAATGAT
Organism: Ignavibacteriaceae bacterium; assembly: GCA_035542335.1. GTDB lineage: Bacteria > Bacteroidota > Ignavibacteria > Ignavibacteriales > Ignavibacteriaceae > DATKLQ01. Next base: position 10,528 of record DATKLQ010000188.1, read on the forward strand.
CTCAAAAGCCGGTATGGCAGCGGTGCTGCTCCCGGGCGTGTCTTTCTTTCTTGATTATCAATTTGCACCTGCAAGAAAACTAATAGATAATAATGTTACCGTTGCATTGTCTACGGACTATAATCCCGGGTCTTCAAATATTGCCTCATTGAGTTTAATTATGAGTCTCGCAGCAATAAAAATGAAGATGACCGTTGAAGAGATAATCAGCGCAGTTACAATTAATCCGGCAAAAGCATTGGATATAAACAGTTCTGCCGGGAGCATTGAAATCGGGAAGAAGGCGGATTTTGCGGTGCTCAGTACGAATGATTATTCCGAAATAGTATATAATATCGGTACGAATCTCAATTCAATGACAATAAAAAACGGGAATGTTATTTATAAATCAACCGCATTCTGACTTTATAGCAATGAGGAAGGTATGAATAAGGTTCAAAAGCTTTTTAAATCGGTTCTCCCGAAAAATTTATTTGAAAAAATAGAGAATGAGCCTTCGAAATGGTTTTTTGAATGCAAGGACTGCGGGTATTCTATTTCCTACCGTGAAGCCGGAGGTTTAAGAGCATATGCAACCAAGAAGAAAAAAGTATTTGGGTATTGCCGCGGCTGCCGCAAATTTAAATTTC
>DATKLQ010000189.1:0-2971 GCA_035542335.1 Ignavibacteriaceae bacterium
AACTCCGGATTTAAGATCTGCAGCAGCCAGTACAATCTGCTATCAGTTAGATAATATGTTCCGTCTTTTCGACAAGGCTTTGTATGAATTTAATAGCAATAGAAGTAAGGCCGTTGAATGCATGCATGAAATCATGACAAGCGAGGATAAAACAATACTTGAGCTGGCTAAGGTAGTTGATGACAATTATAAATTTAGAGGAGAAATTGAAGATGAAGCCTTATTATAGCCCGCTCTTTGTTTTCTTTTTTATAATATTTCTATATCTAAATATCTACCCGCAAAATACACTTTCGTTATCTGAGCTTGCACAAAACATAAACCCTAAAATAGAGGATGCTTCCATTGAAGCCGAATTGAATACAATTTATAGAGAAATTCTTAATAATCCTGAAACGTTAAATTTGGTTTTAAAAGAATCATTTGAAAAACTGAATGCTAACAATTTCCTTAAAGACCTTGATATAAAATTTAAAACATTTCAATACGATTCAATTTCGGCGCTTGGAATAACTTATTCATATTTTAAAAACATTAAGAGCAATTATTTTACTTCTTCTTCAGCTAATAGCTCTGGAATCAACTTCTCTATTAATACTGAGGGAAATATTGCATTTATCAGAAGGGATAATCCAAATGATTTCTTAAAAAGCGGTCTAGCCGTAAGTTACTTCAATTCTAGTGGAGGAGTAATAGAATTTACAGATCAATTAAGTGATTCCTTAACAGCAGTCCAAAAGTTACTCAGTTCCTATAACAATATAGATTCACTTAATGAGAGTGATATATGGAAAAAATATCTTGCAAAGGTATCCGCTAATTTAACCAATCAATTATATTTTAATTTTTCCCTTAATTTAAATCTGGAATCAAATCAGGATTTTTCAATAAAGAATTATGTATATGGTATAAATGTAGGATTTGATGTTAAGGCCTGGAATAGAAATTCTGCTTTAGCTCAATTAAATATTTTGGACTGGCCCTTTGCCGTAACCCGTTGGTTAACAGGAACTGATAATAATATTTCTCCATTAGGTTCTTCGCTTCCTACTTTATTATTTAATGTTAGTTATATTGATCCATCAGCTGATAGTTTAAGAAGAAGCTTAAATGAATTAAAGAAGTATTCCCGGCTTGGTTTTGAAGCTGGATTTAAAACTTTGTTTAGCAGATCTTTAGGAGCACCTTTATATGTAAATGCCGACTTGAGGTATTATAAAGAAATAAACGCTAGTTCGTTGATAAAAACCCTGGGTTTAGACGAATCAATATATTTTATCATTCTACTTTCCCAGGAAAATGGATTCTTCATTAGTTATGCTTCTGGAAAATTACCCCAGGATATTCAAAATAATAACGTATATGCAGTTGGTTTTAATTATAAATTTTGACTGCAATCTTATCTGATATTCAAGGAGAAGGGCGACAAGGAACAGAAATGCAGCGGGTTGGGGCTGATCCGGAAGTCCTGAAATCGAAACAAGAAGCTGAACGTAAATATATCCGGATTACTGCGGGTATTATTGCAGCTTGGTCGGAATCAGGATTCCAAATGCGGTGGAAGAATCTAATGCAATTTAAAAGCTAATCTTTGTTACACAAACAGGCCCTGATTAACATTCATGTTATTAGTTGTCAGTGTTTCATTCAATATGTAAATAAATAATTTTAACGACTTAAATAAAAAACATCATGGCAATTCTTGGAACAAAAAAATTCTGGAAACCTACAACGGGTGCTTCAGCAGTTCAAAAGGAAAATCAAATATTAAAAAATGCCGGGTACATTAACTTGCAATTACAAACAGTCAATTACATGTCTGTTGGAAATTTTTGGCAGTCGACTTTTGGCGGTAAAGACAAAATTGCCTTGGCAACAACTTTAAAATATCAGTCGGGAGTTGATTCAATTGAAGCAACCGCTGTTCAGGATGTCAGAGAAGTGGAAGTCAATAAAAATTACAATTTAGGACTTCAAAGGTATATTGCTGTTAAAATTCCTGCTAATGCAGACGCAATTGGAATAGAAGTAAGAATGACAGCAGTAAAAAATGATTCTTTACAGGCGAAATTTGATATGCTGAATAAGCCTGAATACCAATCTGCTTTACAGCTTGCACCAACAGTTGTCGGACAAGTTCTTACAATTTCTTCACTAGTCAAAAAATTATTTACTGATTCAGACCCGCATTCACAACTTGAAGCAAGTTATGCAGGCGTAATTAGCATTGAATCCGAAGACAATCCCGTCAGCAGCGGTAAATTGACAAAGGGATTGCTTATTATGATTTCAACAAATGACGGCGATGAATTCAAAAATGTAGATGAAACTAAATTTGAATTACGGGGCGATACATTATATTATAAAAACCGTCAAATTGAAAATACTTATTTGGTTTTCAATATTTCATTTGAGCAGTTAAAAGGAGATGATGAAAAATCAAACTGGTTCAAAAAATATAATGATGCCTTAAATAACCTTGATAAGATTCAGCTTACAACAGACCAAGGCGAAATTGCAAAAATTTTCAGCGACACTAAAACTTTGTGGATTGAAGGCAACGCATTGATAGATGCAGATGCTACATACATAAATAGCGAACGAATAAAGATCAAAAGTGCCGCAATAAAAACTATAAAAGATAAGTACAACAGCCTGACGCAAACGGCACCGCCACAAACATTAACAAGCCCGACAGAGATTTTAAAAGGACTTACCGGCTCAGCAGATTTTAAAATTGTGAAAGAAGCTTTACCTGTGACAGGAAGCTTTATAAATGAAAAATTAGACCTCGATCCATCTAAGCCCGTTGATAATTTACGATTATCCGACTTATTCAAGCATGAAACTAAGTTAGAGGAATTAATCAACAGGGATACTGAGGATTACTTGAATAAGTTGAAAAAAAACAAAATCAAATTTAACCTGAGCCAGCTTAAGTAACATGAATTGACCATTAGTGTTTAAAATC
>DATKLQ010000190.1:0-2302 GCA_035542335.1 Ignavibacteriaceae bacterium
CTCCAAACCAGAAATTTTCTCTGTCGACTGTTCCGCTGTTATAGACCTCTAAAGCGGTATTTAAGTAATTCTTATTATAAAAAAAATCCCCTTTTTCATTATAAGAATATAAGCTCCATGGTAATTGAAAAATAATGAATGCAATAAAAAATACTGCCGCTGCTTTTATTCTTGATTTATAACTAAAGGATTTAAATAAAAATATTAGGGGGATAATTGCCAATAAGAAAATCCCGTTATACCTGGTTAAAAGCGCTAGGCTGCTTAGAACCCCGGATACTGCAATATTAAAGCTGTTTAATTCTTTCTTTAAGAAAAAATATACGGCACCGGACAGCAAGGCGTTAAAAATCATATCTGTTCCCGCGGTATAGGCGTAATGAACAAAATGATTATTAACCGCTGTAAATAATATTATCAACACGGCAAAGAAGCTGTTCGTAAGCTTTTCTACAATTCCGAACGTAAAGAATAATACCAAGCTCGCCGAGAAAACCGATATGATAATTCCTGCTGCGAAATAATTTTTCGTAATTATTGAAAGAATACCAAGTACGATTGGATACAGCGGCCCCCGGAAACCATCTACAAGAATTTTACCGTTTAAAAAACTTTTAGCAGCCGGCAGATAACTCCAGAAAAAATCCGTTTCGACGCCATAGCATCCTATAGTATGGTAAGAAAGGGCGATAAATAACATTAAGCAAAAGTAAAACAATGAGATAAAAGAGCTGAGGTGCTTATAGTTAATTATTTTTTCAAAATGCATTGAAACATTCATACTTGTTTCATTTAAAAATTTTTGAGATAAGAATATAGTGTTTATTCCTCCGACAGGCTTTTTTCCATCTCTTCAATCCTGGAAAATCGGCCGCCTAATTTTTCTTTAGTTTCTTCAGATAAATTTGAATTTAAAATCTGCCTGCAGATTTCCAAAGCTTTTTCTTTGTTCCCCATCTTCGAATACTGCTGGGCAATAATATGCATTATGGTAATCTCCTGCGATCGATTCGGCAGATTTAATTTACGGTATGATTCCAGGATCTCATAATAAATATTTATTGCTTTTCCTTTGTCTATTCCTTCATTTGCCCTGGCTAATGCCCACTTAAACTGTCGGCTGGCAGGATGCTGCTTCAGCATTTCATCCGCAGTTTCAATTGCCTTGCCGAATTCTTTCCTGTCAATATAGATCCATATCAATGAATTTGCGGCAAGGTGTTCATTATATATAAAATGATGCAGTGAAGTAATTAAATTTTTTATTCCTTCTTCCCTTTCATCTTTAATAAACGGCAGCCAATTAAGAAATTCGGTTTTCCTGCTTTTCCAGTATCTATAAACGCCGATTGCGGTATAAGCGTCATAAAAAGAGGAATCGGCTGCCAGGCATTTTTCAAACATTGTCATTGCATCGTAGCCGTTATTTAATGCCGAAAGGTAATCGCGTTGGAGGGCATTGTAATAAGCAGTATATCCTTCAGCCAGCCCTTTAAAATAAATGTTCCATATGTTATCAGGATCTTTCTTTAGCAGCTCGTCAGCAGCATCAGAAGCTTCTTCAAGATTACGATTTATAAATCCGGAATTGAAATCCGTTCCGTAATCGTATGCTTTGGCAATTTCAACCGCAGCCGAATAAATTTTGCCGAGGGGGATTTTGGGATAATTGAGATCCAGCTTTGAAAAAATTTTTGCGGCTTCGTTATAATCCTGATTGACAATTGCTTCAATCCCAGACTTTAACAAAGCATGCACTTCACTTTGAGGATATTCCTGGCTATGAATTATCTGAGCAGCTGAGAAAAGAATTAAAAATAGGAGATCAAATTTAAAACGTGCCAAAGGTCCTGTCTCCAGCATCTCCTAAACCCGGAAGTATATATCCCTTGGTATTCAGCCCTCTATCCAATGCAGCCGCGTAAATTTTAATCCCCGGATGATCAGCATTAATTTTCTGAACTCCTTCAGGCGCAGCCACAATACAGACGAAGATAATCTCTTTTGCCCCCTGATCTTTCAAATACTTCAATGCAGAGGAGCAGCTCCCTCCTGTTGCAAGCATCGGATCGAGAAGAATAACATTGGATGATGAAAGTCCAACAGGCGATTTGGAATAATAACCGATAGGCTGCAATGTCTCTTCATCTCTCTTAATTCCAACATGCCCGACCCAGGCATTCGGCAAAACGTCTAAAAATCCTTCAGCCATTCCAAGCCCGGCCCTTAAAACCGGGAAAATCACGATATTTTTTGCAAGTTTATGCCCGGATGTTTTTTCAAGCGGGGTAACCACCTCAAT
>DATKLQ010000191.1:0-8179 GCA_035542335.1 Ignavibacteriaceae bacterium
AAAAAAAATTTATATCGGATTTTAAGAAAGAAGCCGGTATAAATGAAAATGATTTTGTGGTAGGATTTAATACGGGATGTTCGGAACTTTATCCTAATAAGAAAATGACTATCGATCAGCATATTTATTTAATTGATAAACTGCTTGCCCGGAAAAAATATAAAATTGCTTTATTCGGAGGACCGGAAGATATTCAGAGGAATGAATCAATTTATTCAAAGTTTAAAGGAAAGACCGGTTTCGGATTGGCTGAGCCAAGACGGATTATAAATACTCCGGCAAATTTAGGCGTCAGAAAAGGTGCATGTTTTGAGGATATCGCCGATCTGATTATAACCGGCGATTCGTTCGGAATGCACCTGGGAGTGGCTTTGAAAAAATTTGTGATCGTATGGTTCGGCGTAAGCTGCTGGACGGAAATTGATCTTTATGAACGGGGAATAAAACTTTTCCCCGAAGATCTGTTCTGCTCCCCCTGCTGGAAAATGGAATGCCCCTATAACCTGGAATGCATAAAACAAATAGATTTGGATAGAATTGTGAGAGAGGTTGATAAGTATTATCAAAGCTTAAGCGTTGAAGTGAAGAAGCAGGCTTAAGTTCAATATTGTTTTATTGCTAAACTGTTAAGTTGTCAAATTGTTTAAACAGCAATACAACAATACAGCAATTTAACAATTTAGCAATTTAACAATTTAGCAATTTGATTAACTACAAGGCCCGGAGAGCACGGAGGTTCACGGAGCAAGGTAAATGATAAAAAACGATATTAATATCTTCTCTCTTTGCAAGCGTATCGGCAGGCCGCTGATCCTTGACGGTGCAATGGGAAGCCTTCTTCAGAAGAAAGGCTTTAAACCCGATGGACCTATGTGGATGTCTTTGCTTAATTTAAAAAATCCTGAAGCAATTTATAAAATTCACAGGGAATATATCTCTGCCGGTGCGGATATAATCACTACAAATACATTCAGAACGAATCCTGCCGCTGTCAAACATTATTTAAAAGTAAATGTTAAAAGTCTGGTTAAAAAAAGCTTGGATATTGCACTGGAAGCGGCAAAAAACTTACCCGTATTTGTTGCCGGCTCAAATGCTCCTGCAGAGGACTGCTACCAAGCGGTGCGCACAATATCTAAAAAAGAGCTTCGCAAAAATCACGAAGTTCATATTGATCTATTGATTGAAAGCGGCTGCCATTTTATTATCAATGAAACCCAAAGCCATTTTGATGAAATTAAGATTATCTGCAATTATTGTTATAAAAATGAGATTCCTTATGTAATATCTCTTTTTTTCAAAGAAGATTTAAAATTATTATCCGGAGAAGATTTAAAGGAAATAATTAAATATATCACCGATAAGAATCCTCTCGCAGTCGGATTAAACTGCGTTACCCCTTCCGTATTCCTGAAAGCAGTAAAAAAAATTTCCCCGCTGCTTAAATATTGCAACTGGGGATTTTATTTGAACTTAGGGGGAGGTGCTTATTCCGATGAAATTATAAAATGCGAAATAGATCCCGAAGATTATTCCGGATTAGTAAAAGAGTATCTTCAAAGAGCCCCTTCATTTGTCGGGGCATGCTGCGGTTCATCACCCCGACATATAAAATATCTCTGGAAAATAATTAATGAATCTTGAAATTAAAACTCCCGCCAAAATCAACATCGGCTTAAATGTAATCCGCATGAGGCCGGACGGTTACCACGATATTGAAACAATTTTCTACCCGGTAAATTTATTCGACAAAATTGTTATTAAAGAATCTTCGGAATTCAATTTTACATGCAGTAATAGTTCTATTCAAGATGATCCTGAAAATTTAGTGATCAAAGCAAAAAATATTCTAGAAAAACAGTCGGATAAAAAGCTTCTTTGTCATATTGATCTCGAAAAAAATATACCGATCAGCGCAGGGTTGGGAGGCGGGAGCTCTGATGCTGCAGCGGTATTAACCGGCTTAAACAGCTTTTTCGGATTAAATATTCCAAATAAGGCTTTATATTTAATGTCATCGGAATTAGGTGCCGATGTGCCTTTTTTCCTAAACCCTAAACCTTCTTTCGCTTTTTCCAAAGGCGATGAGCTTGGAGAAATAAATTTTAAAATTAATTATCCCGTTCTAATAGTGAATCCCGGGATTCATGTCTCAACGAAGTGGGCATACGAAAATATTAAGCATAAACCTGCAAAGATTAACCTGCAAAGTTTATTAGGTAATAAAATACCCGATTGGATTTCTTTAAAAGGAATATTAAAAAATGATTTTGAAGAGATAGTCTTTCGGAATTTTCCCGAAATCGGAGAGATAAAAAATCAAATCTATTTTTCCGGTGCAATGTTTGCGTTAATGACAGGATCAGGTTCGACAGTATTCGGAATATTCCCGGATATGATTTCAGCCGAAAGAGCTGAGAAGGTTTTTAAGCAGAAATATTTTACGTTTATTCATTACGGTTAAATGGCACGAAGGTTAACGGCAAACAGTAAACGGTAAGCAGTATACGGTTATGAATAATTTAGAATATTTCTTTGCAAAATAATCCGGATTTATTAATCATACTGCCAAGCATTTTTCCTACAGACTCATATTTTTTAAGGAACTTTTCCAACACTTCTTTTTCTATATAATCACAATCATGGGCCGTTTCTAACCAATGTTGAGTTTCATACTGTTCTCCATCGGCATCTGTCAGTTTGGAAATAAAATGTTTTTCATATCGTCTTCTTGCCCATGCCTCGGCAATTTGTGCTCCCACGGATCGTGATGATCTCCTAACCTGATCCGTAAGGGAATAAATTTCTTCTTTTGGAAACTTTTTCGAAATGGCAAATATTTCGTTAGACAGTTCCCGCGACAGTTTATAAACTTCAAGATCGCGGAAATTTTCAGCGTGTTTCATTTTTCCCCTTTTATATTAAATGAACAAAATGCTATTCACTATTTAAAATCGCTTCACCGTTCACTGTTCACCGTTCACTGTTCACTGATACCCCCCTACCTGCACGCCGGCTCCATGTACTCCACAATCCCTCGGGAAGCATTCAATTTTATTTTCAAGCCAATCGGCACAGTGATATTATTTTTTATATGGCCGTGCTGGAAATTATAAACTACCGGGATGTTCGTATTTCCAAAATAATCGTCAACCACTTCTCCGAGCGTCAAAGTTCTTTTTGATGGGTCGGCTTCATTACAGTCGACAAAAGCCCCTAAAATTATCCCCTTAACCTGATCAAAGATCTTTGCAAGCTTCAGCTGATTCAGCATCCTATCTATCCTGTAAGGTGCTTCGCTTGTATCTTCGAGCAGCAGAATTCTATTTTTAAATGAAGGAAAAAAAGGCGTGCCGAGTAATGAGCAGATCATGGCAAGATTTCCCCCGATAACTGATCCTGAAGTTATTCCCTTGACAAGATCGTAAAGCTTCTCGTCTTCCGGGAAGCTTATCCTCCCGATTTTCTTTTTAGAAGTCAATAATGTCCAGAAAATATCTTCCGTATAAGGATTTACTTCATTATAAAAATCAACCGCAAGCATCGGACCGGCAAATGTAACGAGCCCCGTTTTCTGAAAAATTGCTAACTGGAGCGCGGTAATATCGCTGTAGCCCACCAGAATTTTAGGATGTCTCCCAATCAGCCTGAAATCAATTTTATCAAGCAGCCGCGGTGATCCGTAGCCGCCCCTGATGCAGATAATAGCTTTTACACTTTTATTGCGGAACATTGAATGAATATCCTCTGCTCTTTCTTCATCCTTTCCCGCCAAATAACCATGCACTTTTCCTACATGCTTTCCAATTTCTACCCTGTATCCTAAAGATTCCAGGTAACGTACACCTGAATCTATCCTGGTCAGATCATCAGGAGATGAGGCAGGCGAAACAATACCAATAACATCTCCCTTAACAAGGTGTTTTGGTTTAATTATCTTCATGGGAAGAGAGTCTGTTTATTTATAAAATCATAAGAAATTTAATTATTACATACAAACTATACAACTTTCCAGAAATAAACTGCAAAAATCACCTAATTTCACATTTCCCCTAGGTTTAATCGGTTATATCTTTTAGCATGCATTTGTTTCCAAAAGTTTATTATTTTGAGGTATTATTATTCTTTTTAAACCTTTTTTAAAGGATTCTGCTTAACAAAAGAGTAATATTCGCTTAACAATTCCATAATATTAAGAATTTATATTTTTTTTCGAACAAAAAGATTTTAAATGCTTAAAGGGAAAATACTTCTAATCTGCGGCTCATTAAATCAGACTACAATGATGCATAAGATTTCCGAACACCTGACTGATTACGATTGCTATTTTACTCCTTATTATGCCGACGGATTTATAAGGATTCTATCCTTTACCAGCTTGCTGAATTTTTCGCTTTTAGGCGGCCAGTTTAGGAAAAGAACAATAAGATATCTAGTGGAGAATAATCTTAAAATTGATTTCGAGGGAGTTGAAAACAATTATGATCTTGTCTTTACTTGCAGCGATCTGATAGTTCCAAAGAATATCCGGAAGAAAAGAGTAATCCTTGTTCAGGAAGGGATGACTGATCCGGAAAACATCTTCTACTACATTGTAAAAATGTTAAGGCTGCCGAGATGGCTTGCCAGCACTTCTACGACAGGTTTATCCCATGCTTATGAGAAATTCTGTGTAGCCTCTGAAGGGTACAAAGAGTTATTCATTAGGAAAGGAGTAGATCCGAGTAAAATAGAAGTAACCGGAATCCCGAATTTTGATAACTGCAGTGAATATCTTGTAAATGATTTCCCTTATAAAAATTTTGTATTGGTTGCCACTTCAGACGCAAGAGAAACCTACAAATATGAGAATAGGAAAAAATTTATCAGGAAAGCAGTAAAAATAGCAAAAGGCAAACAGCTTATTTTTAAGCTTCATCCCAATGAGAAGGTTGAGCGGGCCGCTAAGGAGATAAAAAAGTATGCTCCGGGTGCAGTTGTTTACTCATCCGGAAACACTGAACATATGATTGCTAAATGCGATATATTGATTACACGTTTTTCCAGTGTCGTTTATGTCGGATTAGCCCTCGGAAAAGAAGTCTTTTCAGAATTCAATATTAATGATTTAAAAAAGCTAATGCCCATTCAGAACGGAGGTGCTTCAGCTCTTAATATTTCTAAAGTTGCAAAGAAATTATTAAGTGAAAAAACCGTCACCCGCGTTTCAATGGAAATTAAAAAACCCCGGTTCGACTTTTTTGAAAAATATAAATTAAAAAGAAGACTGGCAGAACCGAAATCCAATCTGCCAAATTAAATTTCCTCTGCTGTTTTCAGGTTGTCCATAATGAATATTGTAACGGTTATACAAGCAAGAATGGGCTCAACCAGGCTACCGAACAAAGTGATGATGCCTCTATCCGGCAAGCCCCTTATTCTAAGGATGGTTGAAAGAGTGAAAGCCAGCAGACTCGCCGGAACTGTGGTTGTTGCCACTACTACGGATAAAAAAGACGACAGCCTTTATAATCTTTGTATGGATGAAAAAATCGAGGTTTTCAGGGGCAGCTCCACTGATCTGCTTGACAGACATTACCAGGCCGGAATTAAGTATAATGCAGATGTTGTGGTGAAAGTACCTTCCGATTGCCCTTTAATCGATCCGGATATTATTTCAAAAGTCCTTCGTTATTATCTGGAGAATGCCGTTTATTTTGATTATGTAAGCAACCTTCACCCGGCTACTTACCCGGACGGCAACGATGTTGAGGCAATCCCTATGGAGATTTTGGAAATTGTCTGGCGGAATGCATCCAAAGTTTTCGAACGCGAACATACAACACCTTACATCTGGGAACGCCCGGAAAGGTTTAAAATCGGGAATGTATTATGGGAAACTGAGCTTGACTATTCAATGAGCCATAGATGGACTATCGATTATGAAGAAGATTATAATTTTATAAGCTCAGTTTATGATGAACTTTATGGTAAAAATAGTTTATTTGGTATAAATGAAATCCTTCTTTTGTTGAAAAAAAAACCGCATCTTATGAAAATAAATGAGAAATATGCCGGGGTAAATTGGTATAGGCATCATCTGGGAGAATTGAAAACTATTAATTCTGCCCAAACTAAGAGTATTTAAGTCAAAAGTCCGCCCGGCGAGTCTTCGGTGAAACGTGTCAAAAGTTAAAAATCGAAAAAACTTGAGTTTATCATTTGAACTTTGCCGCCTTTGGCGAGTCTTGCCTTGGATAGGATTTTTAACTTTTTTGATTTCCAATGTCAAACAATCTTATTGGTAAAAATGTGAGAATAAAAAAGAGTGAAACAGAGCTAAAACAGATTGCATTTAAAGTACGCGAGCATATTATCCGTATGTCTACGGACGGCGGATGCTTTACAGGCGCGTCCCTATCATGTGCTGATTTAATTGTATACCTTTACTGCAGCTACCTCAATATCACCCCAAACAATCTCAATGATCCGGAACGGGATTATCTTTTCCTTTCCAAGGGACACGATGTACCCGCTCTTTACGGAACACTTGCGGAATTGGGTATCCTGAACAAGGAAAGATTGCATAATCATTTAAATACAAATGATTTTATTTACTGGCATCCCAATAGAAAAATACCGGGAATCGAATTCCATTCAGGCTCGCTCGGCCACCTGCTTTCGGTTTCTATGGGCGTTGCATATGAGTGCAAATTGAAAAATCAGAAAAATAAGATCGTGGTGATTTTAGGAGACGGCGAACTAAATGAAGGATCGGTTTGGGAAGGGATATTAGTCTGCTCGGCTTTAAAGCTGGATAATATTATTGCAGTGATTGATCGGAACCAGTTCCAGGCAAACTGTAAAACGGAAGAACTTATACCGCTGGAATCCCTTGAAAAAAAATTCGAAGCTTTCAAATGGAATGTAACATCATGCAACGGGCACGATTTCAATTACCTGGAAGAGACATTTGCATCTATTCCTCTTCTTTCAGGCAGGCCAAGTGCCGTAATTGCCGATACCATTCGCGGAAAAGGTTTGCCGAGCATTGAGGCGAGAGCCGACAGATGGTTCTGCAATTTTTCACATGAAGAAGTCGATCTTTTACTGAAAGAGCTTTATACACAAGAAAAAACCGAGTTGAAATCGGAAACTTTAATCGTGAGATAATCAATGAATTATGAAGAATTCCTTCTGGATCTGTTGGAGAAGGATGAACGTTATATCATTTTAACTGCGGAGAACAGGGCAGCAATGAGGAATCTGCCTAATAAAATAAAAGACCGCTTTATTGATGTCGGTATTGCCGAGCAAACTATGGTAGGTATTGCCGCAGGTTTGGCTCTCAGGGGAAGGATTCCCATAGTTCATGCATTATCGACTTTTTTAACAATGCGCGCTTTTGAATTTATAAGGACAGATGTGGGAATAGGAAACCTGCCGGTAAAATTAATGGGGGCAGTTCCGGGTTTTTTGTCGGAAGCAAACGGACCGACTCACCAGGCAATTGAAGATATCTCTTTAATGCGTGGAATTCCTAATGTCAATGTCTTCTCACCTTCGGATGAACAGGATATGATCTTAGGATTGCCTCAAATATTTGCTTCACCGAATCCTTACTACATCCGTTATACAAATTTGAAACCGGCAGTCGAACACCAAAAAAATTTTGAAATCGGGAAAGCTGAAATTATTTCGGAAGGAAACGATATAGTATTTTTAGTCCACGGCATGCTTTTAAAGCAGGCAATGGAAGCATCAAAAATTTTAGCCGATTTCGGAAAATCGGCAGGCGTGGTCAATATGAGATCATTAAAACCGGTTGACGAAAATATATTAATTAATGCCTGTAAGAAATATAAGCTTATAGCAACTCTGGAAGATCATCTTATAACCGGAGGGCTTTATTCAATTTTAAGTGAAACTATGATAAGGAACAGAATAAGCTGCAGGGTTATTCCGATAGCACTGGAGAATAGATGGTTTAAACCGGCTCTTTTAGATGACGTTCTTCATTATGAAAAATTCGACAGCGGGTCTATAGCGGAAAAAATTAATCTGGAGTTCAAAAAAATTCATGCTGAACCTCAATACTCAATTTAATTTTTTACTCGAAGGAGAATAAAATGGCAAATGGAGTAAAATTCAATAATTCTTATCCGGACATTACCAAATCCAAAGAATTATACAATAAGGC
>DATKLQ010000192.1:0-2523 GCA_035542335.1 Ignavibacteriaceae bacterium
GTGTGTTAAGGTTAGAATTATGAAACTAAAAAACATTTAATGATCTAAAAACTAAAAATTAAAACCCCTTCCCTTTGGGAAGGGGTTGGGATAAGGTTTAATGGATAAAACAATAAAAGGTAGAGCATTTGTATTAAGTGATAATATAGATACAGATCAGATTATACCGGCGGAACACCTGGTATATAGTTTAACTGATCCTGAGGAATCGAAAAACTATGGAAGATTCTCTCTCTCCGGGGTTCCTCCTTCAAATTCTGGTTTGCCGGAAGGAGGAATTCCCTTTGTTAAGGAAGGGAATTATCAATCGGAGTTTACCATAGTTATCGCCGGGTCAAACTTTGGATGCGGTTCTTCCAGGGAGCATGCGCCTTTTGCAATGCAGGTAGCAGGTACTAAAGCAGTAATTGCTGAATCTTACGCAAGAATTTTTTATAGAAACAGTGTCGATGGTGGTTTTCTGCTTCCTTTTGAAAGCACACTTAAACTGAATGATAAAATCAAAACCGGTGATGAACTTCAGCTTGATGTTGAAAAGAATGTCCTTAAAAATCTTTCCGATGGAAAGACATACAGCCTAAGAGCATTAGGTGATATTCTTCCGATAATTGAAGCAGGAAATATTTTTGAGTATGCGAGGAAAACAGGTATGATGGTATGACCCATGCCTTTGTCGAAGCGGCTTCGCGCAGGCAGACTCACCCTGATGGGGGAGAGGGAATAATCCCCTCTATAAGAAGGGTATCCCGCAAAGCGGGATGGCGTATGTAAAAAGAAGAAAATAAATGGATAGTAAAATGAAAACTAAAATAGAACTTTTTGATACAACCCTAAGAGATGGTACACAGGGAGAAGGTATTACTCTTTCTGTACAGGATAAACTTCTTATAGTGGAAAAACTTAATGATTTCGGTATTGATGTTATTGAGGGAGGATGGCCGGGAAGTAATCCGCGGGATGAAGAGTTTTTTCAGAAAGCAAAAAAAATAAAATTAGACAAAGCCCAGCTTTGTGCCTTCGGTTCAACTGCACGATTTTTAAATAATGTTGAACGTGATGCCAATCTTTTGGCTTTACTACATTCGGAGACACCCACTGTTTCAATATTTGGCAAAACATGGAAATTGCATTCACAGCTTAGTCTGGGATTGAGTGATGATGAAAATGAGGCTTTGATATTTAAATCGGTGGAATTTTTAGTAAAGAATGGAAGGCGTGTAGTATATGATGCCGAACATTTCTTCGACGGATATAAGGATGATAAAACTTTTGCTGTAAGAATGCTGAAGGCTGCTGAAAGTGCCGGCTCCGATGTAATTGTACTCTGTGATACGAACGGCGGAACCCTACCTGGGGAAGTTTATGATATTGTTGGTGAAATAAAGAAACAAATTAAAAAACCTCTTGGTATTCACACTCACAATGATTCTGAGTTAGCTGTGGCAAATTCACTTGCCGCCATTGAGGCAGGTGCTGTGCATGTCCAGGGAACAATAAACGGTGTGGGTGAGAGATGCGGAAATGCAAACCTTTGCAGCATTATTCCAAATATATTTTTAAAGCTTAAGAGAGAGACTAAGCAGAATATTAATCTCGGGCATCTTACCTCACTTTCTCATTTTGTTTATGAATTAATGAATCTTATTCCAAATACACGCGCTGCTTATGTGGGGAAATCTGCTTTTGCTCATAAAGGCGGTGTGCATGTAAGTGCCGTCCTAAAGGATAACAGAATGTATGAACATATTGAACCTGAGAAAGTCGGGAATAAGCAGAGGGTTCTTGTATCGGATTTATCAGGACAAAGTAATATAAGATATAAAGCAAAAGAGCTGGGGATTGATTTATCAGATAATAAAGAGATTAGCAAGAAGCTTGTTAATTATATAAAATCTCTTGAACACAGCGGATTCCAGTTTGATGGAGCGGAGGCATCTTTTGAACTTCTGCTTCGTTCGGAATTGAATGAGTTTACTCCTTTCTTTAACGTCTTATATTCTAAAGTGGTTTATAATAATATAGGGAGTTCAAATATTGAAGCCGTGCTGAAGGTACAGGTAGATGGTGAAATTGAACATACAGCCTCTGATGGTAATGGACCTGTTAACGCCCTGGATAATGCTTTACGAAAAGCCTTGCTGAGGTTCTATCCGGAAATTGCTCTTATAAAATTAGTTGACTACAAAGTACGTGTCCTTGATGAAAAAGACGGTACTGCTGCGAAGGTAAGAGTAATTATTGAATCGAGTGATGGAACGGAAACCTGGAGTACTGTTGGAGTATCTGAAAATATAATTGAAGCAAGCTTCCAGGCATTAAGCGACAGTATTAATTACAAGCTATATAAATTTCATAAAGCGAAGTTAGCAGATGCACAGAAAATATGAATAAATATACATCCTGAGAGTATGAATATGCAAAATTTAATAAAATTCTGGTATTTTATTCAAAATTTTGCTTGACATGAAATAAAGATTTACATAGATTTATAACAAATGTTTACGGATAACAAAAATATTAACC
>DATKLQ010000193.1:0-4951 GCA_035542335.1 Ignavibacteriaceae bacterium
CAATCACAGAATTAAATGGCTTCATATATATACCAAATGACTGGCAAAATTCAATATGCAGGATTAGTGAAAAAACAGGTAAAGTTGAAGTAATCTATCAAATCAAAGGTAATTTTGGTATTGAACAATCATCTGCATTTAACAGCAATGATATCTATTACTTTGGACCTAATTTTTCAGGAATAGGTGTTGGGCTACTACATTTTAATGGCTTCCGATATAAAATGATAGAAATACCTTCAATTGATCGGGATAATCTGGGCAGCTTACACGCCGCAAAGGACTTAGCAGTTTCGGTGGGTTTTACAAATAATAAAGCATATTTAATAACAATTAAAAGGAATCCCTGATGAAAAAAATTATATACATTTTTTCTATTTTCTTTTTTTTCGCAAAATTAAATTTTGCAGATCCAGAAGCCAGGGGCGAATTAATAATTAAATATCTTTATGGAACAACAGTGAGAACATTCAATCTAGCAATATCACTCATTCAAAGCCTGAATCCAACCGGTTCCGGCTTTTAGTTTTTACTCTCGTTCACCGGTAAAAAACCTTCCTTTACCTAATATTTATTTCTTGCATGCCTTTAAAGTTTTATGTTTTTAATTATTATCTTACATTAATTAAATACATGCATTATGAAAATATTTTTTACCCTATTTTTATTTATCTCCATTAATTCAATATTACTAAGCCAGACTAAGATATCCGGAAAAGTTACCGACCAGGATAACTCCCCTCTGCCCGGAGCCAATATTTATATTAAGGACACTTACGACGGAACCTCCTCATCGGCGGATGGAAAATTTTTTTTCTCAACTCAGGAAAAAGGCAATGCATTATTGATTGTAAGCTTTATCGGGTATAAGCAGAAAGAGGAAAAGTTAAATTTAAAGGGAACTGAAATACACCTCGAAATAAAGCTTGAATCAGATTCAAAGGAACTGGGTACGGTTGTTATTTCTGCAGGTTCATTTGAGGCGAGCGATGAAAACAAAGCTGTTATCCTGCGTCCCCTGGATATTGTAACTACTGCCGGGGCACAGGCCGATATATACGGAGCTCTTAAAACTCTTCCCGGCACTCAGCAGATTGGGGAGGCAGACGGGCTTTTCGTAAGAGGCGGATCTGCCTACGAAACCAAAACTATTATTGATGAAATGGTTGTGCAGAATCCTTTCTACAGCAGCGTGCCGGATATTCCTTCGCGCGGCAGGTTTTCCGCATTTTTATTTAAGGGAACCGTGTTCAGCACAGGCGGATACTCTGCCCAGTACGGCCAGGCTCTTTCTTCTGCATTAATCCTTAAAACCCAGGATTTAGCAGATCAGACCCTCACTTCAATAAGCCTTCTGCCGCTCGGCTTCGGGGGATCTCATTCACAAAGATGGGAAAACTCTTCACTCTCAAGCGAAATATTTTTTTCCAACCTGGCACCCTATTTTAAAATTCAAAAGGAAAGAACGGACTGGAAAATTGCCCCCAGAGGATTCGACGGTTCATTGAACTTCAGGCAGAAGTTTTCCAAATCGGGAATGCTGAAATTGTTCTCCTCCGTAAGCCTCGGAGATCTTTCTCTTAATATGAAGAATCTGGATGATCCGTCGGTTAAAGATTTTTTCAGACAGAAGAGCGGCAACTATTATTTTAATGCAAATTACAGGGATATTATTGATGATGACTGGACAATTTTTGTAGGTGCTTCTTACAGCTATGATAAAGATAAAACAGACTTTAATACCCTCAAACTAACTGATGGGGACAACCTTTCGCAGGCAAAAATTACGGTTACTAAAAATATTATTAACAATTCATTTCTTACGTTCGGGGGTGAAGTTCAGAATACGGTATATAATAATAAATACGAGGTATTCGAAAATAAAGTTAATGAAATCATTTCCGCAGGTTACCTGGAGGCAGATATTTTTTTTACTAATGATTTTGCCGGAAGGGCGGGAGTCAGAACCGAGTACTCAAAAGTTTTAAATAAAGCCAATCTTGCACCCCGCATTTCATTGGCTTACCGCGTCGGCCGCGAGGATCAGTTTAATTTTGCATACGGTATTTTTTATCAAATACCGGATAAGGATTTTTTGCTCCAGTCAAACTTTTCCGGGAAGATAGATTTTGATTTTGAACGAGCCGATCATTACATATTAAATTTTCAGCATATCAGCGATGAGAGAACATTCAGGGTTGAAGTATATTATAAAGATTATGATAGACTCGCAAAAGGTACTCTTTATAACAGCTATCCTTTTTTTCAACAGCTGTCTTTTGTGCCTTTCAGCAGTGCAGGAAAAGGATATGCAAAAGGAGTTGATGTTTTCTGGCGGGACAGAGTAACATTCCCCTATACTGATTACTGGGTCTCATATTCATACCTGGATACAAAACGCGAGTTTAGCAATTACCCTACTCTCGCTTTTCCGACTTTTGCCACACCCCATACATTTTCGGTTGTAGCAAAATATTGGATACCTGAGGTTACCACGAGTCTCGGGCTTACCTATACCTTTGCTACCGGCAGGCCATATTTCAACCCGAATAATCCTGAATTCCTGGGAGACAAAGCAAAAGATTATAATAACTTAAGTTTCAGCCTTAGTTACTTAACCAGTATTTTTAATAGTTTTACGGTAGTATTTTTTTCTGTTGATAATCTGCCCGGCTTCCGAAATATTTTCGGATACAGGTATTCGACCGACGGAAGCTATAGGGAGCCGGTTGTTCCAACTGTTTTAAGATCGGCTATCATCGGATTATTCATTAATATTGGACAATCTAACCCTTATTAAATGAAAGTGTAATCCTCTACTTCTTAAATGAAAATTTAATTTTTTAATTGTTAATTCTTAATTGTTAATTCTTAATTTGTTAATAAAGGAGTTCAAATGAAGCTGTTCTTTTCTATTCTGATTTCTTTTTTACTCATTGGAATGCTTAAAGCCGATGATGATAAATATATTAATGCAATGAAAAAGAATCTGGAAAAATTGGATTCTCTTTCGGACCTGAATTCTTACCTGGATGCGGCAAACAATTTTGAGAGAATTGCATTAGCTGAGAAAGACAAATGGCTTCCTTATTATTACGGATCATACCTTTACATCATTGCCAGCTATATGGATACGGTTAAAGAGAAAAAAGATGTTTACCTGGATAAAGCAGATCGCCTGATAGAAGTTGCTGATTCTCTGCAGCCGAAGGAATCGGAAATATATACATTAAAGGGAATGTCGGCACAAGCCCGCCTTTCTATCGATCCTATGAACCGCTGGCAGAAATATGGTGCAGAAGTTAATAATAATTTGCAAACTGCTATGGATCTGGACACCCTGAATCCCCGGCCGGAATATTTATTGGGAACAGGTATTTATTATACGCCGGAACAATTCGGGGGAGGATCTGCTGCAGCAAAACCGTACTTCGAGAATTCAATGAAGAAGTATAATGAATTTAAACCGGCAAATGATTTAATGCCTGTCTGGGGAAGAAGGCAGGTTGAAGAGATGCTGAAGAGGATTGGCGGATAGAAATAAGCTCGGAGATGGGGCTAAGCTCCATCTCCGATTTTAAAAACATTACCAGCTCTTTCTGCCCCCTCCCCGGTTTCCTCCTTTTCCTCCGCCCCTGCTGTCTCTTCCGCCGGCTTTTCCTTTATCTCTCTGGGGACGAGCTTCATTTACAATTATCTTTTTCCCTTTTAATTCTTTTGTATTCAATTCGGTTATCGCTTTTTGTGCTTCAGCTTGTCCGGGCATCTCTATAAATCCAAATCCTTTCGATTCTCCTGAAAATAAATCTCGGATTATTTTCACACTTTTAACATTACCGTAGGGTGTAAATAATTCCTGGAGTTCAAGGTCATTTACATCTTTTGATAAGTTGCCGACGTAAATATTCATTTTTCTTTCCTTTTTTTAATTTATTATATATATAAGACTTTTTAATGGGAATAAATTTGCGGGTTTAATTAAAATGCCTCTTAGTAAACATAAAGATTTTTTAAACAAAAAACCGGGTAATAGCTGTTTAAGGGAGAAATAAGCATTGTATTGTTTGGATAATTGTTTTAAAAAAAATATAAAAAAGTGATAACTGCTATCCCTGCAGTTATTAGTTTCTCATGTAAATTTTCTCCGGAATCAAATTATAAATTTATTAAATTTAACAAAGTGAGTAGCCGCATGCTTCTGAAAAAATATTTTGATTGGCTTCAAAAAGATGTTTATAAAGGAGATGTTGAAAAATACCCTGAACTGGATCATAACGGCGAAACTTCCGTTAAAGGTATTTATATAATCGGAGATTTAACCGGAATTCCTTTGTTGAAGCTTGCTGCGGAAAGCGGGGCAGAGGCAGTTAAGTTTCTTGAAAAAAATGAAATTTTCCAAAAAGAAAGAAAAAACAATAAAAATATCAATGTCCTGGATATAATAATAGTGGGAGCCGGACCTTCCGGGATCTCGGCCGGCTTGGAATGTTTAGAATGGAACTATAACTTTAAAATTCTTGATTCTGCCAGAAAATTCTCCACGATACTGAATTTTCCAAAAGCGAAACCTATTTATGCGGAACCTTCGGAAATTATTCAGCAGGCACATCTTAAAATAAATGACGGCACTAAAGAAACCCTTCTTGAAGATCTTTACTCTCAAGTTAAAGATAAAGCACTTCCTGTAGAGGAAGGAATAATGGTAAAAAAAATTACCAAAATAAAAAATTATTTTGAAGTCTCGACCAATAAAGGGAAGTATTATGCTCTTCGTATTCTTCTTGGTATTGGTAAGTCGGGAAATTCAAAAATGCTTAAAGTACCCGGTGAAGAATTGCCGAAGGTATTTAATAAGCTTTATGATCCTGCCGAAGCAAAAGGAGAGCATGTATTGATTGTCGGCGGGGGAGATTCAGCAGTAGAAACTGCAATAGCGGTCTCTCCATACGCC